>DATHTG010000143.1:0-2256 GCA_035463515.1 Candidatus Limnocylindrales bacterium | reverse complement strand
CGCATGGTCCGAGGTCCGGGCGCAGCTGATCCCGCGCGCCTGCCTGTCGGCCGACACGTACCCCAACCGGGCGATGTTCCAGGGGATGTCGCCGGACGCCGTCGAGCGCCTCGTGCGCGAGCCGTGGCATGCCGGCGGCCGCGCCGGGTACTGGGGCCTCGACTCAGCCGCGCCCCTCGTCGCTGGCACCTACGACGCCGCGCGCTCCGCGGTCGACGTCGCGCTCACTGCGATGGACCTCGTGCTCGGCGGCGAGCGTATGGCCTACGGCTTGTGCCGTCCTCCGGGTCATCACGCCGCGCGGTCGATGTACGGCGGCTACTGCTTCTTCAACAACGCCGCCATCGTCGCGGATGCGCTGACGCGAGCGACCGGTGAGCGGGTCGCGATCGTCGACGTGGACTATCACCACGGCAACGGTACGCAGCAGATCTTCTGGCGGCGCGGCGACGTTCGATACGTCTCGATCCATGCGGACCCGGAGCGTGCGTACCCGTACTTCCTCGGTCGTACGGACGAGACCGGGGAGGGTGACGGCGCCGGCGAGAACCTCAACATCCCGCTCCGCGCAGGAGCGACGAACGCCGATTACCTCGAGGCAACGGATCGGGCTGTCGACGCGATCGCAGCCGCGCCAGGCTCCATCGTCGTGGTCTCGCTCGGCTTCGATACCTACGGCCTCGACCCGATCGGCGACTTCGCGCTCACGACCGAGGTCTACCACGAGGTCGGGCGACGGGTCTCGGCGGTCGGTCGGCGGCTGGTCATCCTCCAGGAGGGTGGCTACCACCGGCCATCGCTCGGTGAGAACGCTCGGGCCTGGCTGCGCGGCGCCGAGGGGCGCCCCTTCGATCCGCTGCCGGCAGGGGGCTTCCGCGACGGAGGGACGGTCGCCTGATCCCGGCCGTCGATCAAGCCACGCTCGAGCGGGCGGTCGACGAGCTCGCCGCCCGGGACGCGGACCTCGCAGGGATCGTCGCCCGCTACGGCCGCCCACCGCTGTGGGATCGGCCGGCAGGTTTCCCGACCCTGGTCCACATCATCCTCGAGCAGCAGGTGTCGCTCGCGTCGGCCAAGGCGGCGTTCAGCCGGCTCGTCGCGGCCACCGATCCGCTGACGCCCGATGCCTTCCTGCGGTTGACGGACGCCGAGTTGCTGGCGATCGGTTTCAGCCGGCAGAAGGCTCGCTACGGCCGAGCCCTCGCGTCCAGCCTCCACGACGGTTCGCTCGACCTCGACGCGCTCGTGAACCTACCTGACGATCAGGTGCGGCTCGCACTGGAGGCGATCCCCGGCATCGGCCCGTGGACGTCCACGATCTACCTGCTCATGGTCCTCGGCCGTCCCGACGTCTGGCCCGCGGGTGACATCGCTCTTGCGACTTCGGTCAGCGAGGTCAAGGGATTGCCGGCACGTCCGGGCCCGGACGCACTCGCGTCGATCGGTGAAGCCTGGCGACCATGGCGATCGGTCGCGGCGAGGCTGTTCTGGCACGACTATCTGGCGCGTCGACGCACCGCCCCGGGCGTCGCCGTGCGGGCCGACATGCCGTTGTGATCCACGCGCGTCCGAAGTGGCGGTCGTGCGTCTGGTGCGGTTACGTATCCTCGGGTGTGGTCACGGGCCGTGTCGTACGCCCGTCAGGAGGAGACCTATCAGCCGCACGACGCACGCCCGCCGCTTCGCGTGGATCGACCGGATCCGCGTCCTGAGAGGCATCGACCCCCTCTATCGACAGACCGCAGTCGGGATCGGCTTCGGGCTGGTCATCGCCCTCGTCGTCGCGAGTCTTCTCGCCGCGACCGTTCCGCGCGCCTCGGGGCCCGCGCTGCCGCAAGTCGGGTCCGGCACGTCGCCCGTGGGGGTTCCCGGCGGCGACGTGGCGGGTGCAGTCGCGTCCGGGACGCCCCTTGACAGCGCGAGTGCGAGTCCCGACGCCAACGGTCCTGCCGCGACTGGGGCGACCTCGCCGTCGGGCGGCACGACGTCCGGTGGGGCGACCTCCGGTGCGACCACGCCGGGAGGACCCACGGACGGGAGCGGAACGACCCCAGGCGGGACCTCGCCGACGACTCCCGGCGTGACCCCCCCGACAGCCAGCCCGACCGCACCACCGGCGGCGACTCCGGCGCCGACGGCACGTCCGACGACCCGCCCGACCGCGGCTCCGACGCGAGCGCCGACCCCACGCCCGACACCGGATCCGACCCCAGCCCCGACACCCGATCCGACCCCAGCCCCGACGCCGGAGCCGAC
>DATHTG010000142.1:0-3306 GCA_035463515.1 Candidatus Limnocylindrales bacterium | reverse complement strand
AAGGTCCGCTTATAGGACAGGAATCGGTGCTCGAAGACGCGCCCGACGCCACCGAGCAGGGAACTGGGAGGCGTCGGCGCTGCCGCCGTCCCTGCGCTCATCAGTCCGTCATCATTCGACGAGCGAACGGCCGGTCAGCCGCAGGAAGACGTCCTCGAGTGTCGATCGCCGGACCAGGACGGTCTCGGGCTTGAGACCTCGCTCGTGGGCCGCGGCGACGGCTGCTTCCCCATCGTCCGCGTACAGAAGGACGCGATCGGGCAGCTTCTCGACCCGTTCGGCGAGACCATCGAGTTGGCCATCGAGCGTCTCCTGGACGCCCGTCGGGAAGCGGAGCTCGGTCACTTCGCGCGTGGAGTACTGCTCGATGAGGGCACGTGGCGAGCCCTCGGCCACGATCTTCGCCTTGTCCATCACGACCAGCCGGTCGCACAGCTGCTCGGCCTCGTCCATGTAGTGCGTCGTCAGGACGAGCGTCACGCCGCGCTGCTTCAACCGATACAGGCGATCCCACAGCAGATGGCGCGCCTGCGGGTCGAGACCGGTCGTCGGCTCGTCGAGCAGCATCAGGTCGGGTTCGTTGATCAGGCTACGGGCGATCGTGAGGCGTCGTTTCATCCCGCCCGATAGATGCTCGACCTGGTCGCCGGCGCGCTCCGTCAGTTGCGCGAAGTCGAGCAGGTCGTCCGCGCGCTTCGCGCATTCCGCGCGGCTCAAGCCGAAGTATCGACCGTAGATCAACAGGTTCTCGCGGACCGTCAGCTCGTTGTCGAGCGTGTCCTGCTGGGGCACGACCCCGAGCCGCGCCCGGATCCTCGGCCCGTCGCGGTCCGGGTCCTGGCCGAGGATGCGCAGCGTGCCACCCGACATCGGCGAGACGCAGCCGATCATCCGCATCGTCGAGGTCTTGCCTGCACCGTTCGGGCCGAGGAAGCCGAACGATTCGCCGGGCGCGACATCGAAGTCGATCGCGTCGACGGCGGTGAAGTCGCCGAACAGCTTCGTCAGGCCGCGGGCATGGATGAGCGAGGTCGAGTCCACAGACTCGGGCGTCTCCGGCATGGGCGGGCATGGTACCGCCACCGGATGCGCCCCGTTCAGGGACGGAACCCCGTAAAAAACTGGCTACACACAGGTAGCAAATGGGTGTATGATCGGCGCCGATCAGAGATCCCAGCCAGGAGCATGCCGATGGCGACCATCCCGACCGCGGCCGCAGAGCTGCTCGATACCGCACTCGTCGCAGAGCTGACGGTCGTCGACGGTCACGGCCGACCCGTGACCTACCCGTTGATCCCGTTGTGGGACGGCGAGCGGATCTACATGACGTCGTCGACCTTGTTCAGCCGGAAGCTCGAGCACATCGGGCGGAACCCGCGGGTATCCGTCTCGGTGACCGATCCGGTGAGCGTCGGAAGCCGGACCGACCGGGTCACGATCCAAGGCGACGCGCGCGTCATCGCCGACGACCCCCATGGAGGCTGGGAGCGACTGCTGCCGATCTGGTCGGCGAAGGAGCCTGCGATCGTGGCGTTCCTGAAGGCACGGGTCGCGCTGCCACTGTTCTTCGAGCGCGCTCTGATCGAGATCGTCCCGCGCCGGGTCTTCTACTGGCCCGATGGGGACACGTCGGTCGAACCCGAGGTCGTCGACCTCGCGAAGGAGGCGGCGTGATGCGCTCGACCCCGGAGATCGATGCCCGAACAGGCCTCGAGAAGCTCGCGGCGTACCCGTTCCACATCGCGTCGTGGGTCGACGACACCGGGTACCCCGTATCGGTCGCCGTCCAGGCGACGATCGATCCGGGCAGCGGCGTCGCGACGTTCACGCCGCCGGCCGGCTTCACGCTCCCCACCGACCGCGATGTCTCGCTGACTGGCTCGCACATCCGCCCGCAGCCGGGCTATGGGTACGACGAGCGGCGTCATGTGACGGTCTGGGGCCGGGTATCGCCCGGCATCCGTCCGGACACGATGACGCGGATCCTCACCCTCGCGGGTCGCGCCGCCTGGGGCTGGGATGAGACCGAGACGCCGTTCTTCGAGTACTCCGAGCGGTCCGTGCCACGATCGCGGCGCTATTTCGACGCGCTCTCCGCCGAGCGCGGGACGCCGATGAAGCCGCGCTTGTCGTTCGGCTTCCTGGCGCTCCGGACCACCCGCCTGCCGTTCCTGACGGCGACGATCATCCCGGTCCTGTTGGGCATCGTGATCGCGGCGAGTCACGGCGCGTTCGACCTGATGTCCGCGGCGTTGACCGTGATCGGTGCCTCGTTCGTCCAACTCGGGCTGAACGTGGCGAACGACGTGTTCGACGCAGTCCAGGGTGCCGACGACGCGAACGTGACGCCGACCCAGTTCAGCGGCGGTTCCCGGGTGATCCAGTACGGGCTCGTGACGCTGCGCCAGATGGCGTCCATCGCGACCGGGTTCTACGTCGCCGCCGGGCTGGTGGGCCTGGTGCTGCTCGCGACGCGGGGATCCGTGGCGCTGTTCGTCATCGGGGTGATCGGCTTCATCGTGTCGCTCGGCTACACCGCACCGCCGCTGAAATTCGTGTACCGGGGGCTGGGTGAGGTCGCCGTTGCGGTCGGGTTCGGGCCACTGATGTTGCTCGGGGCATACGTCGTCCAGACCCGCGGCGCGCTGGCGTGGGAGCCGTTCGTGGCGTCGATCCCGATCGCGCTGCTGGTGTCGTTGATCCTCTACGTCAACGAGATCCCCGACCGCCGCGGCGACGCGCATGCCGGGAAGCGGACGCTGCCGGTGCGCTTCTCCCGAGCCGCGGTCGTCACCGGCTATAACGTCGCCGTCGCGGCGGCGTACGTGGTGCTGGTGGCAGCGGTGCTGCTCGGTGTCCTGCCGATCCCGACGCTGCTGATGCTGCTCACGATCCCGCTGGCCCGTCGCGTGTCGGCCGGCCTGACGCCCAACTACGACAACCCGTACGGGTTGATGGCCTTCATGGGCGTCAACGTCCGGTTGCACCTGGCTGCCGGTGCGCTGCTCCTGATCGGCTATCTGATCGTGATCGCCGCGATGACGCTCGCCCCGGGGATCGACTTGTTCCTCGGATAGGCCGCAGGTACGCGCGGCCGCCCAGACTCGGCCGCGCTCGATGCGATCAGGATCGGGCTGTCGCTGCGTGCGTTACGCATCCGCCGGCGACTGACGCAGGCGCAGCTCGCGGCGAAGGCTGGCCATGTCGCGCGCTGCCATCGCGCAGCTCGAGCGTGGTTGGGGGGGCGGATCGCGTCACCCTTCGGGCGCTCGCCCAAGAGTCAGCGATCGTCCCTCTGTCGTCGTG
>DATHTG010000141.1:0-4205 GCA_035463515.1 Candidatus Limnocylindrales bacterium | reverse complement strand
CCGCAGTTGGACTCCTTGCCGTCGGGCTGCTCACGGCCTGGGCCGGATACTGGGGCTTCCTCCCGCTGCCCGGGCTGGCCTGAGCCGATGATCCGCGGCTTGAGCAGCCGACGGCAGAGCGAGCTCGGGCAGAATCACCAGGAGCTGGTCGAGGGGCAGTTGGGTGGTTCCATTCGCTCGCGGTGCCGAGCGGCGTGGCCCACGTCCCTACAGGACCGAGACGGCGTTCCGCAGCGCGTCGGACACCGCGTGAGCGATGCCGGGCGCTGCGAGGTTCCCGGTCCGGCGCCACGAGGTGACGAGGACGTATCCAAGGGCGGTATGGATGCCCACGAGGTACGGGATCGTCAGGAGCCCGAGGTCGACCGACATCACCGGAAGGTGCCAGAGACCCCAGAGGGCGGATCCGTAGAGGGCCGAGGCGCGATCAGGACCGGCCGTCGAGCCGTGCAGGTAGCGGTCGAGGAGCCCCCGGAAGAAGACCTCTTCCATGACGAAGACGACGGGCACGTAGGTGGCGACCGAGATGACGGCGGTTGCGACCGCCCCGCCGAGGTCCCCGTGGAAGCCTCCCGAAATGAGCCGGAGGGCGATGATCACGGCGACGAGGATGGCGCTGTTGATCAGGGATGCCCGGACGGCCGACCGCGCCGCGTCCCGGTTCATGGCTCGGATGGCGTAGACGGCTCCGATGGCGCCGAAGATCGCGGCGAGCCCGTACGCGGTCAAGACCGGGTCACCGTGCTGGGCGCCGCGGATGGCGATTGCGGCCGGGGCGATCGCGACAGCGACGACCGCGAAGATCGATCGTGGCGTTAACACTATCGGAGGGGCACTGTGCAGCCACAGGGCCCGGAGCGGTCTGCGGACGACCAGCGCCTGAAAGGCGATCGTGATCGGGATGCCCAGGAGCAGGTACCCCTCCGCGCTCAGCCTTAAGACGACGCCGAGAGCCATGTAGCCGCCGATCACGAGCGTCGCGACCAACGCGCGAGCCAGGCGGCTCTCGGCCACGATGGCCGGGATCGGCCGGCCCCCCCGGGCAAAGATTGCTACGGACCGGGCGCTCATCGGAGGGCCGTCCCGGACTGGATCGCGGCCACGACATCGAGGATCGCCTGCGTGGATGCCGGCGCGTCGTCGCCCGTGACCAGCGAGGTGTGCGTGGCCGCATCGAGGACGCGATGGGTGCTATTCGTCGAGAGCTGCGGCAGCTCGTCCTGAGCTTCCAGCCAGCCGGTCTGCTGCCCGGATCCGGCCGAGACCACGATGAGCGGTCGGTCGCCGAGGCTCGTGAGCGCCTGTGCCTGCTGGAGGGCGGCAGGCAGGGCGACGATCTCGTCGCGCCCGCCACGGGCCGCCGCCGGCGTCGACTGGTCGGCGGTCAACCCGAGCATCGGCCCGAGGAGTCCGATACGGGCCAGCGAGGGCGACAGGATTCCCACGCGCCTGTAGCCCTGATAGAAGGCGGGATAGTCGGGCAGGGCGCTGAACGCATCCGCTGGCTGGGCGTCGAGCAGGACCATGCCTGCGACCTCGTCGGGATAGCGGTCGGCGAAGACCCGCACGTAGGCACCGCCCGAGGAGTGGCCGACGAGGACATAGGGTCCGGTCACGCCCACGCGCTCGAGCAGCGTGTGCAGGTCGGCGGCGAGGGCGATCCCATCCTGCGGCCCGGCCTCGTCGCTCCGCCCGTGGCCCGCGCGGTCGTAAGCGCAGACCCTGGTCGACGCCGCCACCTCGGGCGCAATGCGCGCCCACGAGGACGACGCCTCGCCGAGGCCCGCTTGGAGGATGACGGTCGGACTTCCCGAGCCCGTGCACTCGAGGTAGAGGCGGTAGCCGCCGACGTCGACCATGCGACCGGACGATGTCGAGGCGCTGGAGCGAGTGGCCACGCTTACGGTCGTGATGGCGCCGCCGACGGCGAAGACGAGGAGCGTGGCGATCACTGGTAGCACGAGCCAACGGCCGCGGCCGCGGAGATGGTGGCGGACTTGCACGACCATCCAGACGGCCAGGAAGGCCAGGGCGGGCGGCCAGATCCAGCTAAAGAGGTCCATCGCGGCCGGACCCGGCTGGAACACGATCAGGACGAGCCCGATCGAACCGAGGAACAACGCCGGAACCGCCATCCAGGTCTGCGGCTGGCCGCTGAAGCGGCTCGACAGCCAGGCGATGAGGCCCCAACCGAGCCCGAAGGCGAGCAGGACCGAGCCGGTGACGAGCGGCTCGGAGCCCCCGGACGCCGGGCCGAGCAGCAGGGCGATGGCAAGGATCGCGCCGATGGTGAGCCCGCTGAAGATGGTCGGCACGGGCGAGCGTCCGTTCTTGGCCAATGCCTGCTGCGCGATCGTGGTCTCGTGAGTCGTCACCGCGGCGTCCCTTCCCGTGTCAGACGACGATCGATCGCTTCGCTCCGACCGTCGGCTCGTGTCATGGGTGGAACCGTACGGAGAGGAGGAGCAGCGGCCAACGGAGCCGCCACCATGGCCGGCGCAGTGTTTGCTCGGGACGACGGGGAGGGTTTGCACGGAGTCGGCTGACGTAGGATGGCGGCCCGCTGTGTCGTCACAGGCCGGGACCGAGGCAAGAAGGAGCCATCGTGGTCGATCGGCGGACCGTTAAGGCGATCCGCGTCCTGATCCTCGTCGCCGCGGGCCTGATGGGCCTGGCGATTGTCGCCGTCCGTGCCGAGGACGGCACACTCGACCTCGGGACGATGCTCCAGGTCCTCGTCGGCTGGTCGTTCGCGGCCTGTGGCGTCCTCCTTTGGGCTCGGCGACCGGCGAACCGCCTCGGCGTGCTCATGACGACAGTCGGCATCCTCTGGCTGGTGGGACGGACGCTCCTACTGATCCCGCACCCGGTTGCCGCGACCGCCGGGATGTGGCTATCGGACCTCTGGGCTGCGGCGTTCGCGCTGTTCCTGCTGTCGTTCCCCACCGGTCGCCTGACATCCCGCCTCGATCGTGCGATCGTCGGAGTGTTCTTCTTCGTCAGCGTCCCGCTCGAGTTCCTGTGGCTTCTGTTCTACGTGCCCCCGAGCGGATTGAACGCGCTCGCCATCGCCGCGGACGAGAGCGCCGCCAGGGCGATCGACTTCGTCCAACGGGCTACGTTGTCGATCGGGGCGATCCTCCTCGTCATCAGCGTCGGCCGACGGTGGCTGCGCTCCAGCGGTTTGGTGCGCCGGACGATGGCGCCGGTCCTTGTCGCCTCGATCGCCGTCCTCCTGAGCTCCATCGAGTGGATCCTGTTCGGACTGGGTCTCACGCTCGAGCCGTTGGAGATTGCCATCCTCCTGGCGCAGATCGCGATCCCCATTGCGATCGTGACCGTGTTGCTCCGGGCGTGGATGGCTCGGGTGGCCGTCGCGGATCTCGTCGTCGACCTGGGTCAGACGCCGACGCCGGCTCGGCTCCGGGAGGCTCTCGCGAACGCGCTTGACGATCCCGAGCTCCGCGTCGCCTATTGGTCGCCAACTGACGATCGGTTTGTCGACAGCGCGGGGGCGCCGGCCACGCTGCCCGCCCCCGGCTCTGCACAGGCCGTGACAATCCTCGAGCGGGATGGTGTCCCGGTGGCGGCGATCATCCATGACGCGGCCCTGCTCGACGAGCCCGGTCTCATGGCATCGGTGGCCAGTGCCATGCGCCTCGCCGTCGAGAACGATCGGCTCACCGGCGAGATCGAGGCGCAGCTGCAGGAGGTCCGTGCTTCGCGCGCCAGGATCGTCGAGGCCGGGGATCGCGAGCGGCGGCGGGTCGAGCGTGACCTCCACGACGGTGCCCAGCAGCGTCTCGTCTCACTCAGCCTCGAGCTGCAGGTCGCGCGTCGGGCGCTGGGTGACAGCGGTGATCCGGCCGTGCGTCGAAGCCTGGAGCGTGCGGCGGGCGAGGCGATGGCCGCGCTCGCCGAGCTTCGCGACCTGGCGCTCGGAATTCATCCCTTGATCCTCACCGAGAGCGGCCTGGGTGCGGCCGTGGAGTCCCTCGCCGATCGCACCTCGGTCGAGGTGGCCGTCGACGTCGGCCCCGAGCGGTACCCGCCGGCCGTCGAGGGGGCCGCGTACTTCGTCATCTCGGAGGCCCTCACCAACGTGACCAAGTACGCCCGCGCCACGAAGGCGGCGGTGCGCGTCCGGGATCTCGACGGCCACCTGAGCATCGAGGTCGACGACGACGGCGTCGGCGGCGCCGACC
>DATHTG010000140.1:0-3246 GCA_035463515.1 Candidatus Limnocylindrales bacterium | reverse complement strand
CGCTACGTCCTCCAGAAGGCCATGGCGCGGAAACTTCCGGTGATCGTCGCGATCAACAAGATCGACCGCTCCGACGCGCAGCCGACCGAGGTCCTCGACGCGGTCTACGAGCTCTTCATGGACCTCGGCGCGGACGCCGCGCAGATCGACTTCCCGGTCGTCTTCACGAATGCCCGCGCCGGCACGGCTACCACCTCGCTCGACGGTCCCGGTGAGGACCTGCGGCCACTGCTCGACCTGATGGTCGATGTGACCCCGCCGCCGACCTACACGCCCGACCATCCGCTCCAGTTGCTCGTCACGAATCTCGCCGCCAACGACTACGTCGGTCGGATGGCGGTCGGCAGGTTGTGGAACGGGACGATCCGTGTCGGGCAGCGAATCACCGTCGTACGCGACGACCCCGATGACACGGCCGGCAGCGTCGAACCGGGCCGGACCGTGACGCTCACCGCGACCGTCACGAGCCTCCAGACGGCCCGCGGGATCGACCGCGTGGATATCGAGGAAGCAGGACCCGGCGACATCGTGAGCGTCGCCGGTCTGCCGGATGTGACGATCGGCGACACGCTGACCGACCCGGCCGATCCGCGACCCCTGCCTCGCCTCGATGTCGATGCCCCGACGCTGCGGATGACGTTCGGCGTCAACACCTCGCCCCTGGCAGGACGCGAAGGACGCTACGTGACGAGCCGGCAGATCAAGTCTCGGCTCGATCGCGAGGTGCTCGGCAACGTCTCGATCGAGGTGCGCCCATCGGAGAGCGCCGATGCCTTCGAGGTCCGCGGCCGCGGCGAGCTCCAGCTCGCCGTCCTGATCGAGCAGATGCGGCGTGAGGGCTTCGAGCTGACCGCATCCCGGCCCGAAGTCCTGCTCCGGACGGTCGACGACGAGGTCCAGGAACCGTATGAACGCGTCACGATCGACATCCCACCCGACTACATCGGCGAGGTCCAGACGGCGATGGCCGGCCGCAAGGGCCGTCTGGAACAGATGACGACCGACGCCGACGGGCGTGTCCGCATGGAGTTCGTGCTCCCAGTGCGTGGCCTCATCGGCTATCGCGGCCAGCTCCTCACCGATACCCGCGGGACCGCGTTGCTCCATCAGATCGGCGAGGGCTACGGGCCGTGGGCGGGCGACGTGACGCATCGGACGACTGGCGTCCTGGTCAGCGACCGCGCCGGGACCAGCAATGCCTACGCGCTGTTCAACCTGCAGGAACGCGCCGCGCTGTTCGTGGGCGCGGGCATCGAGGTGTACGAGGGCATGATCGTCGGCGAGAACAGCCGCTCTGGCGACATGGACGTGAACCCGACCAAGGAGAAGAAGCTCACCAACATCCGGACGCACTCCCACGACGAGGCGCTCCGGCTGACCCCACCCCGCCCCATCACGCTCGAGTCGGCGCTCGAGTTCATCGACGCCGACGAGCTCGTGGAAGTCACCCCGGCATCGATCCGGCTCCGGAAGCGGTTGCTGTCCCAGCACGACCGGCGGCGCGAGGCAGGTCGAGCGGACGATCTGCGTCGCGCGTCGGAAGCGTCCGGGGCGGCCTGACGGAGTCCCAGCCGGCCGTGTAAGGTCGGACCCGATGCGTAGGCGGGGGTCTCGGCGGGTGCTCCGACGCCTGGGCGTCATCGTGGGCCTGGTCAGTGCACTCGGCGTCTTCCTGCCGGCGACCCCGGTAGCGGCGGCCAGCGATCGATTGCCCGATCTGCGGTCCGACCGGATCATCGATCTGCGCATCGCGCGTACCGCGAGCGGGCGCAAGCTGCTGCGTTTCACGACCACGATCCTCAATTACGGCGCAGGCCCGTTCGAGGTTCGTGGGAGCCGACCGACGATGGGCCACGCGTTCGACATCGACCAGGTCGTCTACCGGAGCGACGGCACGACCCGCCGCATCCAGACGACCGCGACCGTCCGCTATGCCGGCGACGGCCACGACCACAACCACGTCCGGCGTCTGGCGACGTATCACCTGTGGTCGGCGAACGGGACGCTCCGCGACAGCAAGATCGGGTTCTGCTTCTTCGACACCAACCACCGGTATGCATCGCTGCCGCGGTCGCCGAGCAGCCGGCGGTACTTCGAATCCGGTTGCGGCACGCGCCGGTCGCTCTCGACCCGGAGCGGGATCTCCGTCGGCTGGGGCGACCGATACCCATGGAACTTCGCGTTCCAGTACATCGACATCACGGGCCTGCCGGCCGGCACATACACGCTGCGCGCCGCGGTGGACCTGTTCGGCCAGTTCACGGAGTCGCGCGAGTCGAACAACTGCTCGTACGTCCGGCTGTCGATCAGCGGCAGCACGGCCCGCGTCGTCGGCAGCGGCTCGACCTGCATCACCGACTACGCGGGGACGCCCTATGCGTCGGATGCCGCCTGGGGCGTCTCGAACGGGCTCGGTGCCGGCTGCGACCCGTTGCTCTTCTGCACGTACAACATCACCCACCGCGAGGAACTGGCGGTGTTCCTCTCGCGGTTGATGTCCCTTCCGGCGACGACCGAGGACTTCTTCGACGACGACGACGGCACGCGGTTCGAGACCCATATCAACCGGGCGGCCGCCGCCGGGGTCATGACGGGCTGCGGCGCCCGACGGTTCTGCGCCACGTCTCGCGTCACCCGGCAGTTCCTGGCGATCACGCTGGCTCGTGCGCTCGAGCTGCCGCCGAGCACGACCGACCACTTCACCGACGACAACGGCATCACCGCCGAAGCGGCACTCAACGCGGTCGCCGATGCCGAGCTGATCGATCCCTGCAGAACGGGCCGGATCTGCCCCACGGCGACCGTCCTTCGTGGCGAGATGGCGCGCATCCTGCGACGCGCGTTCGACTCTTCCGGCTGAACGGTCGGAGCAGATGGTCGGGGTGACGCAGCCCTCGACCGCGCAGTAAGGTGGAGGACATGACGCACCATCGACCGCGCCACCGGCGGCTCGCGGCGCTCGCGAGTCTCGCCGCCCTTGTCGTGCTCACCGTCATCCCGATGAGCGCCGTTCGCGGCGCCACCCTGACGATCTCGCTCCCGACCATCAAGACCGGGTTCGCGTCGCCCACCCAGGTCACCAACGCGGGCGACGGGACGAACCGGCTGTTCGTCGTCGAGCGCCGCGGCACGATCCGGGCCATCTCGAGCACTGGCGCGCTCCAGAGCGGGTACTTCCTGGACATCCGGTCGCTGGTCAATGACAACGCCGGCGAGCGCGGCCTCCTCGGCGTCGTCTTCCACCCG
>DATHTG010000139.1:0-4360 GCA_035463515.1 Candidatus Limnocylindrales bacterium | reverse complement strand
GAGGACCGCCGTTGACCGCTTCCCCGACGATCGACGCCCGGCCTGGGTCGACCGCCGCTTCGCGCGGCGAGGCGCCCGCGCGCTCGACCGCCCCCGACGTGGAGATCAAGGGGGTCACCAAGCGGTTCGGCGATGTGACCGCGGTCGACGACATGGATCTCTCGATCGAGCGTGGCGAGTTCTACTCCTTGCTCGGCCCGTCGGGCTGCGGCAAGACGACGACGCTGCGGATGATCGCTGGCTTCGAACAGCCGACGCAGGGCGAGATCTTCCTTGCGGGTCAGCCGATCGCGGGCGTTCCCCCGTACCAGCGCAACGTGAACACCGTCTTCCAGCACTACGCGCTGTTCCCGCACATGGACGTCGCCCAGAACGTCGGATATGGGTTGAGGCAGCGCAAGGTCGACAAGAAGGAGGAGGACCGGCGGGTCGGCGAGGCGCTCGGCCTGGTCCGCCTGAACGGCTACGAGAAGCGGCGGACGTGGGAGATGTCGGGCGGCCAGCAGCAGCGGGTGGCCCTCGCGCGGGCGCTCGTGAATCGGCCGACGGTGCTTCTCCTCGACGAGCCGCTCGGGGCGCTCGACCTCAAGCTCCGCAAGGAGATGCAGCTCGAGCTCAAGGCGCTCCAGCGCGAGGTCGGCATCACCTTCGTGTACGTGACCCACGACCAGGAAGAGGCACTGACGATGAGCGACGTCATCGTCGTCATGCGCGATGGACTGATCCAGCAGAAAGGCGACCCGACGACGCTGTACGAGCGGCCGGTCAACCGCTTCGTCGCCGACTTCATCGGCACGTCGAACTTCATGGATGCCACCGTCGTCGACGACCTCGGCAACGGCCGCGTGGCCGTCCGGACAGGGCGGGGCTTGACGCTCCGCGGTGGCCTCACCGACGCCAGCCGGACGGTCGCCGTCGGCGACAGCGTCGTCGTCGCGACCCGGCCGGAGCGGCTCGAAGTCGTCCCAGCCGAGGACGCGGCAGCGGCGGTCGACGGGATGAGCCAGATCCGGGGACGGGTCCAGCAGGGCACGTACCTCGGCGATCAGACGGAGTATCGCGTGGATACGGAGGAGGCGGGCGAAGTGATCGTCCGCCATCAGAACGCAGCGGGCGCTGGGGGCGCCCCGGGGGTGGGTCCGGGTGACCCAGTGGTCGTCCGGTGGCAGGAGGAGGCCAACCTCATCCTCGCGGGATGAGGTCGTGAGGACCCGGCTCGGCCGGGAGGAGGAGAACGAGATGGCATCGCGCGAGCACGAGATCGAAGCGATCGTCAGGCGAGTATCGGCCAATGCCGTCACGCGCCGGCGGTTCCTTGCGGCGACAGGCTTCACGAGCATGGCCGCGTTCATCGCTGCCTGCAGTAGCGGCGGCACGCCGTCCGCCGCGCCATCGGCCGCGGCGAGCTCCCAGCCCTCGGCGGCGCCCGGGTCGGCCGAGCCGTCGGTGGCCCCCGCCCCGTCGTACGCGACCGAAGGCTCGCTCTTCATGTTCAACTGGGCCGATTACGTCGACCCTGAGAACCTCGAGGAGTTCAAGGCCCGAGACAACATCGCCGAGTTCACCTACGACACCTACGCATCGAACGAGGAGCTGCTGACGCGGCTCCAGGGCGGCGCCACCGGTCTGTACGACGTCGGCGCCCCGACGGCCGAGTTCGTGCCGTCGATGGCGGACCAGGGCTTCATCGAGGAGCTCGACTTCAGCCGCATCCCGAATGCCAGGCTGATCAACCCGACCTTCCAGAACTTCTTCGACCCCGCCGGCGAGCAGGGCAAGTACAACGCGTACCACCTGCCCAAGGACTGGGGCACGACCGGGATCGCCCTCCGCCGAAAGTCCGTCCCCGAGGAGGTCAATACCTGGAAGCAGTTCTTCGAGGTCGCCCCGAAGTACTCGCAGCGGATCGTCGTCGTCAACTCCGCCGGCGACGTGCTGACCGCGCCGCTCAAGGCGCTCGGGTATTCCCTGAACTCGACCGACGAGAAGGAGCTCGGGGAAGCACGCGAGCTGCTGCGCGGTCTCGCGCCGCACGTCCTCGCGCTCGATTCCGACACCTACGATGCGAAGCTGCGGACCGAAGAAGCCGTGCTCGGCCTTACCTGGACCGGTGGCGTCGTCGAGATGCGGGACGAGGAGGAGACCAAGGACACCGAGTACATCGTGCCCGAGGACGGCACCCTGTACTGGATGGACACCTGGGTCATCTTCAAGGATCCGCCCCATCCCGAGGCGTCCTACGCGTTCCTGAACTTCATCCAGGAGCCAGAGATCCAGGCCAAGGAGACCGAGACCAACCGCTACGCGACGCCCAACGACGAAGCCAAGGCGCTCGTCGCACCTGAGGTCCTCAACGACCCGACGGTCTTCGTGCCCGACGAGGCATTCGGCCGGCTCGAGGGCGCGCAGGACGTCTCGACGCACCCGCTGCGGGTCGAGATCTGGGAAGAGTTCGTCGCGAGCGTCGGCAATTAGCCAGACCCTCCCGACGAGATGAGTGCGATCGCGCCGGCCGCCCCAACGCGGCCGGCGCGCGCATCCGGAGCGGGCGCTCGGTGGTTGACCACCGGGCTGGTGCTGCCCGCGGCCGCCTGGTACCTGATCCTGCTCGTCATCCCGTTGGCCATCGTGCTGGTCTTCAGCTTCGGCGAGCGCGGCGCAACGGGCGGCTACGGCGGTGGGTTCACGCTCGGCAACTACGCCACGGTGCTGAATCGCCCGGAGCCGTTCATCACCAGCCTGACGCTGTCGATCAGCGGGACGATCCTGTGCCTGCTGACGGGCCTCCCCCTCGCGTACTTCATCGCGACACGGGCCGGCAACAGGAAGGCGCTGTTCATCATCCTGCTGGTCATCCCGTTCTGGACCAGCTTCCTGATCCGGACCTACGCCTGGCTCATGATCCTCGGCCCCGAGGGCATCGCCGGGTTCGTGGGCGATCGGCTGGGCAACCCGGCGTTCCGGCTGCTCGGCACGGAGGTCGGCGTCCTCATCGGCATCGTCTACGGCTACCTGCCGCTGATGGTGTTCCCGCTCTACGTGACGCTGGAGCGGATGGATCGCACGCTGGTCGAGGCGTCGAAGGACCTGGGCGCGGGTCGCTGGGCGACCTTCCGACAGGTGACGCTACCGATCGCGCTGCCCGGGCTGATCACCGGCAGCATCCTGGTGTTCATCCCGATGATGGGCGAGTACGTCATCCCGCAGATCCTGGGCTACGGGCAGGTCTACACGATCGGTAACGCCCTCGTGCTCCGCTTCCTCGAGGCTCGCAACTGGCCGGCCGGCGCCGCCTACGCCGCGGGCCTGATCCTCGTCATGCTGCTGACGATCACCGTCTATCTGTGGTTCACGAACCGCGGCCGCCACACGCGCGATGTGAGCGTCCTGTAAGCGCCCGATGACGGCCCCTTCGATCCCGATCCCGGTCGCGCGGCCGATGCGCGGCCGGGCGCGCGGCGCCGTCGATCGGCTCGGTTCGTTCGTCGAGGTCTGGCTGCGCGGCCACTCGCTGCTCGTCTATGCCTTCCTGTACCTGCCGATCGTGGTGGTCGTCGTGTTCAGCTTCAACGCCACGGATCGCCGCGTCACCGACTGGGACGGATTCAGCCTGCGCTGGTACGAGACCGTCCTAAGCGACCGCGTCATCCAGCGGACGCTCCTGAACAGCTTCATCGTCGGGCTGGCGACGGCCGTGATCGCGACGATCGTCGGGACGATGGCGGCACTCGGACTACAGCGCGCTCCCCGTTGGTTCCGGATGCCCTTCGACGCGTTGACCTACGTCAGCGTCATCGTCCCCGAGCTCGTCATCGCACTCGCCACGCTCGTGTTCTTCGCGAGCACGATCGGCCGCGACGGGATCATCACCGAGGCGACCGGGACCGAGATCGGGTTCGGCTACCACACGATCGTCAGTGCGCTCGCGCTCTTCAACATCAGCCTGGTGCTGCTGCTCGTGCGCGCCCGTCTGTCGGGCATGGACCGGACCCACGTCGAGGCGAGCTTCGACCTGTACGCCACGCCGTGGCGGACGTTCTGGCAGATCACGTTCCCGCAGCTGCTCCCGGCGATCGTCGCCGGGTTCCTGCTGTCGTTCACGTTCGCCTTCGACGACTACTTGATCACCACATTCGTACAGGGCCGCGGGACGACGACGGTGCCGCTCTACGTCTTCAGCCAGATCCGGCGCGGCGTCACCCCGGCGACCAACGCGGTCGCGGCGCTGATGTTGTTGATCACCCTCACGATCCTCCTCGTCGGACAGTTCGTCCTCGCACGGAATGCCCGTCGGTCGGGCAATCGAGGGCAGATCGGTGGCGTCGCGGGGATGGTGGCCGAGAACGCCGGCCGCTAGGGG
>DATHTG010000138.1:0-7236 GCA_035463515.1 Candidatus Limnocylindrales bacterium | reverse complement strand
GTGGGGTCCGGAGTCGGTTCCGGCGTGGGGTCCGGAGTCGGATCCGGCGTGGGGTCCGGAGTCGGATCCGGCGTGGGGTCCGGAGTCGGATCCGGCGTGGGGTCCGGAGCCGGATCGGGTGCTGGGTCCGGAGTCGGATCGGGTGTCGGAGCGGGTGTGGGGTCAGGAGTCGGATCGGGTGTGGCGTCAGGAGTCGGGTCGGGTGTGGGGTCGGGCGTGGGCTGTGGTGACGGCGGCGGTGTGGGCGCCCACGTCGGCGCTGGATCGGGTGGCGCTGGTGTTGACCAAATGGGCGCCGTGGGCGTTGGCTGGGTGACAGGGGCTAGGGGGTCGCCGGGCGGTGGTGGCACGAACGGCGCGTTCCCCGGCGGAGTGGGCGGTGGCGGTGACGACGAAGGGGCGGGTTCCGGATCGACCGGTCCCGCGCCCGCGGAGGACTGGTTCGATGCGATGCTCGACACGCTCGGTCCCGGTGTCGGCGCGGGTGCGATCGACGGGACATGGCCCGGCGTTGGCGTCTCAGGCGCGATGCCGGCGAGCGGCGGGACCAAACGGGCCGGTCCGGGTCCGGGTCCCGACCAGTTCGGTGCGGCCATGACCAGTGGAGCGAGGGCGATAAGGACGATCAGGCCGATGACGATCCCCGCGCCCGTCTGCGTTTCCTTCGACGGCACCGCACCGTCCCCCTTGACGTGCGATGATTCTAGACCCGCGCGTCCAGTCGCACCTCACGGCGCTGTCGGCCACGCGGGTCTCCAGGGTCGGTCAGGAAGCGAATCGCCCCTGGTCGTCGGCCCTCACGAGGGTGCGGGCGCCGATGTAGCCACCGAGCGTCGCCGCGATGGCCGGTAGGAGCATCCCGACGAAGGCGCCGAGGGACGAATTACGGACGCCCTCCGCCGCCTGCTGCGGATCGACGCCCTGTGGCGATGGCGAACCCAGCTGCTGATACTGGGCGAACAGATCTCCGGCTGCGCCGAAGAGTGACCCGAGTCCGAACGCCGCAAGAGCGAGGATCAGGACGAGGCCCAGGGCCCAGACGAGGAACCCGTTCACGGCGCCATACCCGCGCTGCATGACCGTCGCTGTACGACTCGCCATGAATCCGCCGACGAAGAAGGCGACCAAGGCGATGACTGCGCTCGCGATGGCCCCGCCCAGGCCAGCGGCCTCCGCGTCGGCGCCGGCCGTCACAGCCAGCGCGCCCGCTGCGACGGCCGCCACACTCAGCAACAGGAACGTGGCCAGGGAGGTCACCAGGCCCGCCCAGATGGGTCCCCACCGGACGCGATCCGGCCAATAGCTCGCGGTCGGCGTCTGGACACCGGCGGTGGCGTAGGCCGGTGAGCGATCGAGGATGTCGGAACGTTCTCGCCTCAGGTCCTTCGCATCGTGCCGATCGACGTCGGTCGTCGGGCCGACCCTGACGGGTGGCTGTTCGATCTCGTGCTGCATGGTCATCGTGTTCCTCTCAAGGCTTGGGCTGCAGCGCGGTGTCGCGCAGGCAGCCTTGTGAGATCGGCGAGCAAACCCGACCCACCTCGATCCGGCCGTCGCAGCGCGTTTGGTGATCCGTCTCGCTGCGCATGGGTAGTCCCCGATCGGTGCTGTCGGTCGTCGATCTCGTCGAGCGACGTGTGCCCATGCTTGCTTCTGCTCGGGGCGCGTCGCCGTCCACGCCACCGGTGCGTTCGTTTCATCTGTCCGACGCTCCCGGATCGGTCGTCGAGGCGCCGCGGTCGAGTCCGGGGTGTCAACGGGCTACGCGGCGACCGAAACCGCGGCCATCGCGTCGGAGTGAGCGGATCGAGGGCCGCGAGGAAGAGGTCTTGATGCTCGCCGGCATCGCGGTTCATCCGAGCGTCTTTGACGGGGCGTCGGAGGGCACCCCCGTGGGCTGCCTGGCAGGTGGGAGCCGGTCGACGCCATCCCTCGGACCGTCCTCGGGAAGGCCCCGTTCATTCGCCGCACCGAGCCCGCGTCAGCCAGCGCGCTGGACCACTGTGGATACCGAAATCACCACGCCGACGCGGATCGAGCGCTGCGCCGGCGCCCGTGTCGTTTAGGCCGGTTGGCACGCGACGTCTGCCCCGAACAGCCCTCGCCCGTGTCCTTTCCGTGGAAGACGCTCCACCGCGAGCCAGCGTGTATGACTTCCGCTGTCGGGCGTTGATGGGGTTCGCCCAGCGAGCGCTGAGACGTTCGGGTGTGAATCCGGGGTCACGAGTCCGTCGGCCGATGGGAGGACGCGATGAAGACGTACTACTTCGTAGGTGGCCCAACGCACGGCCACGAAGACTCATTCTTCCGTCGACTTGCGGAGATGGGCGGGCCGCCCTCGGACTGGCGGATCTACCCACATGCCAACGGGGACGGCCGCGCCCTACATGTCGTCGACGCGGAAAGCGAGGGGCCGATCGTCGATCACCTCGCCCAGTTCGAGGAGATCTACGAGCGGGGGCCCATCGTCGAGGTCACACCGAGGCCTCGACCCTCGGAGACGGCCAAGTCGAGGTGACGTGAGATGGAGACCATCCAAGGGCCAAAGCCGGGACCCGCCAGACAGGTCTGGAACTTCGCTCGGCACTTCCTCGAGATGTGTATATCGATGTGCGTCGGAGGGTCGATCCTGATGGCTGCCGTCTTCGGGGTCGCCGACGAGCTCGGGCAGCCGGCTCTTCGCGAAGAGGCGCCCGGCCTTGCCGTGCTCGCGACTGCGGTGATCTACGCGCTGCCGATGACGGCGTGGATGCTGATCCGCGGCATGGAGGTGAGGGCAACGGCGGAGATGGCGATCGCCACGCTCGGCGTGGGCGTCGTCCTCGTTGGCTTGGCGGCGCTGGGCACCATGCCGACCGGTGACCTGAGCACCTGGGCCAGTGCGGCCTTCTGCGGTCCGGCCTGCGTGGTGATGCTTCCGGTGATGCTCGCGCGTCGGGGAATGTACAGCGGCCGGACCGACCACCACATCGCGCACCTTGGGCAGCCAGCGTAGGCGAACCTGGTTGGCCCGGATCGACTGTCGCCGGCGGGCCGGCGATCGACGGTCGGGGAACCAGAGGTCGGGGCTGCCAAGACCACTGGCGATCAGACCGAAGCGACGGGCGATCTCACGGGCGTCAGGGCTTGGGCGATCTCGCGCGCCCACGCCTCGATCGCGGGCCAGTCCCGGAAATCACCCTCGGGCAGCATACCCTTGGCGGCGGGCATCATCCGGACGATCCGTTCCGACATGGCCTTCGGCGGATCCTTCGGATCGAAGGTGCCGAGGAACACCCGATGATCCCGGACGCCGGTCGCCGAGCTTAGGGCGTCGATCTTCTTCCGGCCACCGCTCCCGGGGCCTTCCAAGGGGCCGAGCGCATTCTCGAGTGGGTCCTCCGCCGGCTTCTCCTTGGTGGAGCCGGGGAGCGGGCCGCTGCTGAAGAGCCACACCGGGCGGGCCGCGAGGATTCCCTGATTCCGAGCGAGGAATCCGAGGGGCTCATCGAGCCAGCTGCCCATGTAGACGCCGCTACCGACGACATAGGCATCGGCGTCTGTGGCGGCCGTGGCGCTACCAGCTGGTTCGACCGACGTGCCGATCCCGTTCGCCTCGAGCACCTCGCCGATCCTCTCAGCGATCCCGCGCGTTCCGCCGTGCCGGCTCCCGTAAACGATCTGGACCTTCGTCATGGTGAACCTCCCGGACGCGGGGCTACCGCGGCCCCCGGCGTCCTATCGCCTCGATTCCACCGTGAAACGGAACGTGCGTCTAGAGCGTGTTGACCCGACGCTGGGGAGCCAGAAGGCCCACGTACGTTTCGAGCGTCGCCGCGCAGAGCGGCCTCGACCGGTCCCCCCGCGCCCCAAGAGGGCCTGATCAGGAGGCCTTTGGGCTTGGCTCCGACGGCCGTTGCTGGCGGGGTTGACTCGGTCGTTACGGACCTTCCAGACTTTCCTCTCGGGGAGGAGCATCAGGCGGGTGGGCATTGCCGAGGCGATCGAGTTGTGGCGCGACCTCTACGGCGCCGTCGCGAACGCGACTGCCGCTCTGCTCGGTCTCGTCTTCGTCGGGATGTCGCTCCACATAACGCTGCGGCGCGCGGAAGCGCCGACCCGGTCGCTTGCATTGGCCTCGGCCATCACCTTGATCCAGCCGTTACTCGTGTCGTTCGTGATGCTTATCCCGACTGGCGCGCCAGCGGTTCACGCCGCAGGCGTGCTGGTCATCGCCGCGGTGCTCGTCGTGGAGCTCGGCATCGTGCTGCGCATACACCGACGGTCGCACGCCGAGCCGACCGGCTGGTTGGCCTACCGATTCGGCATCCCTTTCGCGGCGTCCGGTGTGCTCGTGGCCGGGGCGATCGGCATGCTGTTGGATTGGCCTCCTTCGGTTTGGGCGCCCGCCGTGTTCGTCTTCGCAACGGTCATCGTCGGTGTCCAGGACGCGTGGGACCTCCTGATCTCGCCCGAGAGCACGCCGACGGCGCACCGTTGATCGAGTCTGGGCTTGCAGCGGCTTCGTTCGTAAACTGAGCGAGAAACAGCGTCCCCGTAGCTCAGTGGACAGAGCAGGCGCCTTCTAAGCGCAAGGTCGCAGGTTCGAATCCTGCCGGGGACGCCATCCGCACCCGCCGCGCCCTGACTCGCGACGGTCAGGCCAGCGGGGTCAGTCGAGGGGCGTCTGGCGGATCCGCCGGGGGATCAGCGGATCGCGGGCGAGCGACATCGTCCCGAAGAGCGCGCGATGGCGCCAGCGCGCCAGCTGTAGGGAGGCGTCAGGGACGAGGTCGTACACCCCGATCGAGAGGAAGAACGCGGCGCTCACCCCGACGAACGCCGACACCAACGCGACGATGAGTTCCATGGCCGGAACGCTATGCGGCTCCCGGCCAGAAACCAGCCGCACTTCCGTACTTCGAGGGATGGGAGAAGCGGCAGGCCCGGCCCCCAGCCAGACCTGCCACTTCGGTGTACCGCCTGGGAGGAGCCTCAGGCGGTCGGGACCCCGAGATCGAGCTCGATCGCGGGCTCGGCAGGGTCGAGCAAATCGCCGCCCGGGCCGACGCCGAAGCCCGGCCCGAAGCCGCGCGGGCCGTGGAACCCGTCGAACCCGTCGTGCCCGAGGCCCCGGACGTTGCCCGCGACGATCGCGTCCGCATCGATCGAGCCGTCGGCTCGCGCCCGGCCGCTGACGCCGAGGGCCATGTCGACCGCGACGTCGGCGAGGTCGGCCGTTTCGACGCCGGCCACCCGATACGTCGTCTGGGGATCGACGTGGATCGTGACGCTCGAGCCGTCGCGCTTCTTGATCGTGATCGTGTCGGCCGTCTTGGCCGTGACGCGACCGACGGCGCGATCGCCGGGGACGCGCACGTTCGTGGCGGTCATCTGATTGTCGGCGGTGATGGTGCCGGCCACGCGGACCGGCTCGCCGGCCGTGACGTCCGACAAGCTGCCGGTGCCCTGGCCATAGCCGTACGTGGTCTGGCTGTCGACGATCACGGTCCAGACCGATCCGTCGCGGGTGGTGACCTTGAACCCGCTCGAGGTGACGTCGCTGGCGGCGCCGTGGATCGTCGGGACGACGACCGCCAGCGCCGTGACCGTGTACGAGCCATCGTCGTTGCGGGTCTGCCGGAAGCGCACCTGATCGCCGACCTTCAGGTCACCGACGGCGATCGCCTGGCCGCCCTTCGTCAGCGCGGCGGAGCTCGTGATCGTGATCGTCCGCTGCCAACCATCGTCGGTCTTGAGCGTGACGTCGGTGCCATCGATCGATCCGACCGTGATGTTCCCGAACCCGATGCGGCCATGACGCCCGAGATCAAGTGTGTCGATGTCATCGGTCGTCGATCCACCGGCGACCGACAGACCGCCACCATTCGTCTGGGGCCGCGGTGCGATCGTGGCGGCAAGCGACGTCGCGGCCGCGGCGACCATCAGGACCGCGGCACCGCCGAGGACCAGGCCGATCCGCCGTTTGCTCGGCGCCCCGGTCGTGCCGCTGGCCGGGGTCCCCTCGACCGGGTCGGTGGGGTTGGCTGTCATCGATGTCTCCTGTTGCGGCCGCGCTCCCAGCCGGAGTGCGTGCGACATTCGCCAGAGTCGCCGCCGTTCCTGAGGGCGTCATGAGAATCGACGGCGGCCGCGTTGCGATACTGGGCCGGTGACCTGGAACGATGGAACCGACGAGATCGTCGGCCTCATCCCTGCGTATCAGGAGGGACCGCGGATCGGCGCGGTGGTCGAGGCGGCTCGCCGCCACGTGCCCGTCGTCGTCGTCGACGACGGCTCGACCGATGACACCGCGGCACGCGCGAAGGCCGCTGGCGCGACGGTCATCCGCCAGGTCCCGAACGCGGGCAAGGGGGCCGCGCTTCGCATGGGCTTCCGTCACGCGCTCGACCAGGGCGCTGCCGCGGTCGTCACGCTCGACGCCGACGGTCAGCACGACCCAGACGAGATCCCGGCCTTCCTCCTGGCGTTCGAGCGATCACGCCCGGAGCTCGTCATCGGCCGCCGCGATTTCGGCGAGATGCCAACCGTGCGGCGTCTGTCGAACGTGCTTGGGGGCGTCGCGTTGTCCGTGGCCCTCGGTCGCAACGTGCCGGATAACCAGTCGGGCTATCGGCTGATCGGGCGAGTCCTGATGCGCGCCATGCTCGACAGCGACGAATCCGGCTTCGAGTTCGAGGTCGAGATGATCGCGCGGTGCATCGCGCTGGGGCTGCCGCTCGAATGGGTACCCATCCGCACGATCTATGGCGGCGAGCCCAGTCATATCGAGCCGTGGCGACATCTTCGGGAATTCGTGCGGGTCACGGCGAAGGCGCGGCGCATCGCTCGTCGCTGAGCCTCTGACAACGTTCGTTCGAGCGCGGCCTCGCTCGCGGCGTTCCGATGGTGGGACGAGGTCGGGTCTGGTACTGGCGGGTATCCCAAAGTACGGCTTGGAGTGGCAGCGCCGGCACCCCTACTGTCTGGCTCACAGCGGACCCGTCCCTACCCCTGAGTACCCCAGGGGCCCGGAGCCGCCGAAAGTGCGCAGAACGAGGCAACCTGACCCATGGCATCGATGGCCGTCAACGAACTGGGACCGATGCTCACCGCGACCGAGGTCGCCGAGATGCTCCACCTGCACGTCAACACGGTGAAGCGCCTTGGTGATCGCGGCGAGCTGCCGTTCTATCGCGTCTGCAAGCGAGGCGATCGCCGCTTCCGCCTCGACGACGTGATGAAGTTCCTGGCCCA
>DATHTG010000137.1:0-2008 GCA_035463515.1 Candidatus Limnocylindrales bacterium | reverse complement strand
TCGTTCGTGAGCCGGCCGGACGACCTCCAGACGCTGTCCCTGCCGTTGAGCATGGTCGCGATGGCCGGCTACCTGTCGGCCTTGATCGTGCTGCTCGGCGGCGGGAACGGGCAGCTCAGCCAGGTCGCATCGCTGATCCCGCCCTTCAGCCCGTTCGCGATGCTGGCGCGATTGATGGTGAGCAACGTCCATCCGCTCGAGGTGGCGATCGCCGTCGCGATCCTCGTCGGCGTGATCGCCGTCGTCGCGCTCGTGACGGTGCGGATCTACGCGACCGGCGTCCTGCTCTACGGCCAGCGACCGGGCTTGCGCGGGTTCATCGCGGCGGCACGTCGGGCCGGCTGAGCGCGGCGACATGCCGGCCACGGGCGAAGCCTACGCCTCGTCCTCCAGCGGCAGACGGCTGAGCATCGCGAGCACGGGCGCCGTCGCTGACGTCGGTTCATCCGGCGCCTCTGCCAGATCGTCGGCTGCCACGGTGTCGACGTCGGCCGGGATATAGCGCCACAGCCGGCTGCGGACGCCGGGCAGGTACGGACCCAGGCGCTGGCGGGCCATCATCCCGGCCAGCCCCTGCGCCACGATCGCATCGAAGAGCGCGCGGCCCTCGGTCGCGATGGCCGGGACGGCGACGACCTCGTCTCCCGGTCGGAGCACCCGTCGGAGCGCCTCGCGCCGCCGGATGAGCGGCTGGTTGATCAGCGATCGACCGTCGAGGTGGAGCAGGTCGAAGGCGAGGAAGGCCACCGGCCGCCCCTGCTTCCCGTCGAGCCGCCGCTCGAGTGCCGGACCGTCGGCCCGACCCTCGGCATCGACGACGACCAGCTCGCCGTCAAGGATCGCCGAGCGCGCCGCCACCCGGACCGCCGTGCCGGCCAGCTCGGGGAATGCCGCGGTCCGGTCGATGTCGTCCGCATCGACGACCCGCACGTCGCCGTCTCCGGCACGCTCCGCGGGGCCGATCGAGATCAACGCCCGCGTGCCGCCCCACCACGGCTCGAAGAGGTGTTGCTCGGAGTCGAACGCATCGGGCAGCAGCCGCGCGAGCATCGGCTGCAGATCCGGCAGATCGGGAAGTCGATCCGCCGTCGCATCCAGCGGCAGCACGAGCTGATCGGTCATCTCTCGCCGATGGTAGTCCCGGGCCGCTACCCGTCGCGCCGCCGCCGATAGACTCTGCCCGTGCCCAGAGCCCCTCGGCCCGAGGACCTGTACCGGCTGCGGATCGCGACGGAGCCGCGCCTTTCGCCCGACGGTCGCTGGGCGGTCGTCACCCTTCAGACCGTTGCCCCGACGTACGACGCCTATACGCAGTCGCTCTGGCTGGTCCCGACCGACATCGACGCCGACGGTGGCCCGCGCCAGCTCACGATCGGCAGTCGCAACGACCGATTCGCACGCTTCTCGCCGGACGGGCGCTGGCTCGCGTTCATCTCCGACCGACGTCTCCAGACCGAGCACGAACCGTCGCGGCCCAAGGAGTCGAGGGACCGCGAGGACAAGGACCAGATCCACGTCCTGCCGATCGACGGCCCGGGCGAAGCGCGGCGCATCACCGACATGCCGCGTGGCGTCGAGGCGTTCGAGTGGTCGCCCGATGGGAAGCGTCTCATCGTCGTTTCGACGTCACACGGCGGAACGCACGAGGAGGACGCGCGCGCCCGCGGGCGCCGCCGGAAGCCGAAGAACGATGAGCCGCCCGATTCCGACTACCGCTTCATCGACCGGCTCAACTACATGGTCAACGGGCCGGGTTTCCAGTACGACCGGATCCGCCACCTCTGGCTCGTCGATGTGGACACAGGCGTGGCGTCGCGGCTGACCGAGGGTCCGGCGTCGGACCTCGAGCCTGCGTGGTCACCCGACGGATCGCGGATCGCGTTCGTCTCCGAGCGTCACCGCGATCCCGACCTCGCGTTGCGCCCAGCGATCCATGTCGTCGATGTCGCGACACGGGCGGTCCATGCCGTGACCGGTGGTCCGCGCTCCTCGTTCGCGACGCCAGTCT
>DATHTG010000136.1:0-3163 GCA_035463515.1 Candidatus Limnocylindrales bacterium | reverse complement strand
GATCGATCGAAGCGCTGCGCGCCTTCACGTACACGAGCGCGCACGTCCGGGTGCTTCGGCAGCGCCGTGCGTGGTTCGAGCAGCTCGCGGCGGCGCACCTCGTGCTGTGGTGGGTGCCGGCTGGTCACCTTCCGTCCATCGACGAAGCGCTCGACCGGCTCGACCGGCTCCGGCGTGACGGCCCGACGCCTGCCGCGTTCACGTTCCGCGCACCGTTCGCGCCGGCGGCCGAGCGGGCCGGCGATGCGCTGGTCGATGCGGAGTTCTGCTGGCCGGAGTCGGTCGCCTCCTGAGGCCTGCTACAGCCCAGGTTGCCAGAGCGGCTCGTCCACCCCGCGCTCATGGTTCTCATAGCGCGCCATGACGAACAGCCCATCAGACAGCCGGTTCAGGTAGGGGAGCACCAGCTCGCCGATCTCCTCTTCGCGCGACAGCGTGATCGTCTCGCGCTCGGCGCGACGGCAGATGGTCCGTGCGAGATGGAGCTGTGCCGCGCCCGGCGCGCCACCCGGTAGGAGGAAGTTCGTCAACGGTCCGACGACCTCGTTCAGCTCATCGATGATCCGCTCGAGCTTCTCGATGTGGTGCGCCTGGACGGTGGGGATGCGCTCACGCCGCTCGTCGTCGCTCGGCCAGCAAAGGTCGGACCCGAGGTCGAAGAGCTCGTTCTGGATCCGCCCGAGCTCCGTCACGAGCCGATCCGAAAGCCCGAGCGCGAGCGCGACGCCGATCGCGCTGTTCAGCTCATCGACCGTCCCATACGCCCGGACCCGCGCCGAATCCTTGGGCACTCGCCGCCCGCCGCCCAGACCGGTGTCGCCCTGGTCCCCAGTCCGTGTGTAGATCCGAGTCAGGCGCGGCATGTGGCGCAGGATAGCGGTCGCTCCCCGCTCACGATGGCGCGTTCAGGGCGGCTCTGCTACCATCCGCCGGTCATACAGGTAGAAGAAGAAGCAACAGTTCGTGTCGGAGGACCGAGTGCCGCTCGCGCGGGAACAGAAGCAGGAGACCATCACCGGGTACGCCACCAAGGACGGTGACACCGGTTCGCCGGAGGTCCAGGTCGCGCTCTTGACCGAGCGGATCACGGACCTGACGGAGCATCTCCGCCGCTTCCCCAAGGATAACCATTCGCGCCGCGGCCTCCTCAAGCTCGTCGGCCAGCGCCGCCGCCTTCTCGCGTACCTCATGAAGAAGGACAGCGCGCGCTACCGGACCGTCATCGGACGGCTCGGACTTCGCCGCTAGCGCCGCCTGTGGGACCTCGGGTCGACCGCCCGGGGTCTTCGCACACTCAGCGCCAGCAGCGAGCAGGCTGACCCGCCCGCGGGTCGTCGCCTCCTCCACGACAAGGAGGATCGTCTCTCTTGTCTCAGATCTTCGAGACGCAATTCGGTGGGCGCACGCTGACCATCGAGACCGGCAAGCTCGCCCGATTGGCGGGCGGATCCGTCACCATCCGATTCGGTGACACCATGGTGCTCGGGACCGCGAACCGGTCGGATCCCCGTCCCGGGCTCGATTTCTTCCCGCTCACGGTCGACTTCGAGGAGCGGATGTACGCCGCGGGCAAGATCCCGGGCGGGTTCATCAAGCGCGAGGCGCGTCCGTCCGAGGCGGCCATCCTGGCGGCCCGGCTGACCGACCGTCCGATCCGCCCGCTGTTCCCGGAGGGCTACAAGGACGACGTCCAGCTCGTCATCACCGTGCTATCGACCGACCAGGAGAACGACCCCGACGTGATCGGCACGGTCGCCGCGTCGGCCGCGCTGACGATCAGCGAGATCCCGTTCCTGGGCCCGATCGGCGCCGTGCGTGTCGGCCGCGTCAACGGCGAGTTCGTCGTCAATCCGACGTACAGCCAGCTCGAGGACTCGGAGCTCGACCTCGTCGTCTCCGGCACGCGCGACGCGATCATGATGGTCGAGGCGGGGGCCAAGCTTCTGCCCGAGGACGTGATGGCCGAGGCCATCCTCTTCGGTCATCGCTCGATCCAGCCGCTGATCGACCTTCAGGAAGAACTCCAGAAGGCCGTCGGCAAGACCAAGCGGATGCCGTACATCGAGCCGTCCGCCGACTCGGTCCTCGAGTTCGTCACGGCGGCCAAGGACGGTCGCGAGTTCGCCGTGGTGGACGTCGAGACCACCGGTACCGACGCTGCGATGTCCGATCTCGTCGAGATCGGCGTCGTCAAGGTCCGCGACGGCCAGATCACCGATCGCTGGTCGACGCTCGTCAACCCAGGCCGACCGATCGTCGGCAACCAGATGCATGGCCTGTCCGACGCCGACGTGGCCGGTGCCCCGTCGCCGGCCGATGCCGTGCAGCAGGCGCTCGACCGCATCGGCGACGCCCTCGTCGTCGGCCATAACATCGGCTTCGACCTGGGCTTCCTCGAGGCGGCGGTACCGAGCGCCAAGTTCGAGCCGGGTCGCTATCTCGACACCCTCGTGCTGGCGCGTGACGGCTATCCCGAGATCGGCCAGTACAAGCTCGAGACGTTGTCGTCGTTCTTCGGGATCGACCTCTCGCAGAACCACCGCGCGCTGCCGGACGCCGAAGCGACCGCCGCGTTGCTCCTGCGGTTCGCCGCCGACCTGCCGGGCCGCATCGAGGACCTCAAAGCGCAGATCGCCGACTCGATCCGGGCGAATCGGTCGGGCGGCGACGCGAAGGCACTGCTCGCCACGGCTCGGCGCAATGCGCGCGTGAGCAAGTCGCTGTTCGGCCTCGTCCACAAGAAGACCGTCCGCCAGCTGGTCCTCGACGAGGGCATCCGGATGGATGGCCGCGGTGTCACCGACATCCGGCCGATCTCGGTCGAGGTCGGGCTCGTCCCGCGTGCGCACGGTTCCGGGCTGTTCACGCGCGGTGAGACCCAGGCCCTGACCATCGCGACGCTGGGATCATCGTCGGACGTCCAGCGCATCGACACGATCAGCCCGCTCACCGAGAAGCGCTATCTCCACCACTACAACATGCCGCCCTACAGCACCGGTGAGAACAAGCCGATGCGGGGGCCCGGCCGGCGTGAGATCGGCCACGGCAATCTTGCCGAGCGAGCGCTCCTTCCGGTCCTGCCGGACGCCGAAGAGTTCCCGTACGTCATCCGCCTCGTCAGTGAGTGCGTCACCTCGAACGGCTCCACGTCGATGGCATCGAC
>DATHTG010000135.1:0-8950 GCA_035463515.1 Candidatus Limnocylindrales bacterium | reverse complement strand
GGCGGAGTCGCCGGAGGAGAGGCGACTCGCGCCGCTCGCCAGGTGCGGCGGACAGGACCAGGACGGCCAGGGCCGGCGCCACCGTCAACGACACGATCAGTGACGCGACGATCGCCACGGCATAGGCCCGCAGGAGCGCCGGAAGGAAGGCACTGACGGCGCCGTCCACGAACAGCAGCGGGACGAGCGCGACGAGGATCGCGAATGTGGCATACACGACCGGTCCGCGACTCTCGAGCACGGCCTCGGTCACGACGCTGGCGCGGCCCGCCGCCTCGTCCGCGGGTCGCGGCTCGCGCAATCGCCGTCGAACGCCGTCCACCAGGCCGACGACGTCATCGACGACGACCCCCACCGCGACCATGATCCCCACCGCGCTGATCGCGTTGAGCGACACCCCCGACAGATGCAGGACGACGGCCGCCGCGATGACGGCGAGTGGGATCGTCGCAAGGCTGATGAGCGCGGCGCGCCAGTCGAAGAGCATCAAGCCGAGCACGAGCGCGATCAGCAGGAAGCCGATGAGCACCGCGATGGAGACGTTGCCGATCGAGGCGTCGATGAACGAGGCCTCGCGGAAGACGGTCGTGTCGACCTGGATCCCGGGCAGACCCGGTTGCATCGCGGCCAGTGCCGCCTCGACGTTGCGGGTCACGTCGAGCGTGTTGACATCGGGGAACTTCTCGATGACCAGGACGAGGCCCGTGCCCTCGCCGACGAGGCCGTCGCCGATAAGCGGCTGGTGGTCCTCGACGACGGTCGCCACATCGCCGAGCGTCAACGGCGCGGCGTCAGGGCCGCGATCGACGGCGACCTGGGCGAGATCCTCGGCCGACCGGATCGGCAGGATGTGCTGGATGCCCAGGCGCTGCTGCGGCGTATCGATGAAGCCGCCGGTCCCAGGCGTGGACGCCTCGAGGAAGGTCAGCGGCGAGAACCACAGCGCGTTCCCGGCGGTCTCGACGACGTGGTCAAGCGTCACGCCACGGTCGCGCAGGGTGGCCGGGTCGACCAGGACCTGGAGCTGCCGCTCGCGCTGGCCGAAGATCGAGACGTTCGCGACTCCGGGGACGCCCATCAGCCGCGGCTGGATGTTCCAGCGCGCCAGGACGGACATCTCGATGAGGGATTTCTCGCTCGAGCTCAGCCCGACGATCATGAATCGATTGAGGGAGGAGAGGGGCTGGAGCATGACCGGCGCCTTGGCGACGTTCGGGAGCGCATGGGATTGGGTGAGGCGCTCAGCGACGACCTGGCGGGCCGTGAGGACGTTCGTGCCCGGCTCGAATTCCATGACGATCGAGGACAGTCCGGGGAGCGACTTCGACTCGATCTTCTCGAGGAAGGCGACGCCGTGGAGGAGGTCCGCCTCCAACGGGACGGTGACGAGTTCCTCAACCTCCTCTGCCGACAGGCCGAGCGCCTCCGTCTGCACCTCGACCCTGGTCGGGGCGAACTCGGGCAGGACGTCGATCCGCGCATTCCCCAGCTGGGTGGCGCCGACGAGCAGCAGGACACCAGCGATGCCGATCGCGATCAGGCGGAATCGGACGCTCGTGCTGACCAAGGCACGGACCATGGCGAAACCCCCACCCTCTCCGGCGGATACACCGATACGGGCGTCGCTCCCTCTGCGGCGCCCCGTGGTGCGCTGAGCCACCACGTTCCCCATCCGGATCCCCCGATCCGGTCGGCGAAATCATTGTTCCCCGCTCCACCCCTGCCTATACTCAAGTTCCGCCATTTGGGGGGTGAGGGATGACCATCGCCGGATCGGCCTGGGACCATCGTCTCTCGCGATTCACGCACCTGGACCCGGTCGTCCTGCGCCGCCTCGTCGACCTGACATGCGGCGTCTTCGCCGTGGCGCTGTTCCTGCGGCTGGCCGATCCCGAGATCCTGTTGCAGGGCTTGTGGCTCATCGTCGCCATCGGCGCGTTCCTGTATGGACTGGTCGCCGCGCTGTGGCGGATCGCCATCGCGGCCGGCGTGATGGTCCTGTTCATCGCCATCGGCGATGCCTTCGGTGTCCCGCCGACCGAGGAGCAGGTCGAGTTCACCGAGTGGCCCCTCATGGTGTCGATCGCCGGCATCGTCGCCGTCCTCGCCGACCGCGTGTCGAATTCCGCTCGCCACTACGCCAAGCTCTACCGCCAGGCGAGCGAGCGTCTCGTCACGGCTCACGAAGAGGAGCGCGCGAGCCTCGCCCGGGAGCTCCACGATGGCGTCGGACAGACGCTGACGGCCGTGATCCTGACGTTGGATGCCGCCGATACCGAGCTCCGCCCAGCCGCCAAGGGCAAGCGGGCTGTCACCGGTCACGCCGAGGTGCTCCGGGCGCGCGAGCTGGCCTCGTCGGCCCTCGCCGAGACCCGCCAGGTCGCCGCCAAGCTGCGGCCGACCCGCGTCCACGAGATGGGCCTGGGTGCGGCCCTCGCCAACCTTGCCCGGATGGCCGGAGTGCCTGTCGACGTCCGGTTCGAGCCGGCCTTGCTGCCGCCCGGCATCCTCGAGCCGGAGCTCGAGATCGACGTCTATCGGATCGTGCAGGAGGCAGTCGGCAACGCCGCGCGGCATAGCCACGCGCGCCGGATCTGGATCGCCGCCCGCATCCTCGACGACACCGTCCGTCTCCTCGTGGGCGACGACGGCGTCGGCTTCGATCAGACAGCGCGTGACCGGGGCCTTGGTCTTGACGGTATGCAGGAGCGCGCCAGCATCCACGGCCTCCAGGTGGAGATCCGCTCGAAGCGTGGCGACGGGACACGGGTCGAGATCGTGGTGCCGATCCGGCCGCAGTCGACGCCACCAGGCCTTCAGCTCGGCCCCGCCCCGACGGCCAGTCACTGATGGGTCCGGCCTCTGGCGTCGAGGGGGCGCATAGGCCGCGCGCCGCGGTCTCGGGCGTCATCCGCGTCGCGCTGGTCGACGATCACCACCTCATCCGCGAAGGGTTGCGGCTCGTCCTCCAAGGCGACCCGGGCTTCGAGATCGTCGGCGAGGCCGCCGATCACGCCTCCGCCCTCGACCTCGTCGTCGCGCAGCGACCAGACGTGCTGCTCCTCGACCTCACGTTCCCGGAGGGCGACGCGCTGCCGTTGCTCCGGGCGCTCCGGGCGCGCCAGCCCGACCTCAAGGTCATCGTCCTGACAATGCACAGCGATCCGGAGACCGTGCGCCAGGCACTCGCCGCGGGAGCGGCCGGCTACATGGTCAAGGGCGCCCAGTCACGCGAGCTGATCGAGGCGATCCGAGCTGTCGCCCGAGGCGATCGCTACCTGCACAGCAGCGTGACGAACGCGGTGATCGAGGACTCGGTCCGCTGGTTCGAGGCCGGCACGATGAGCCCTCGCGAGCGCGAGGTGCTCAGCCTGCTCGCGTCGGGTCACTCACCGGCGCAGATCGGCCGGACGCTCGATATCAGCGTCCACACGGTCCGCCGGCACCTCGCCAACGTGTCCGACAAGCTCGGCGTCAAGGGGATGAACGCGCTGACCCGCTACGCCATCCGCCACGGGCTGGACCGGAGCGGCTCCTGACCCGTCACGCCGGCGGGCGCTCGGCGCTGACCGCCCTGCCTAGCCTGGCTGGGCGAGGACCATGATGCGGAGCTCGGTCATGTCCTCGATCGCCCAGCGCAGACCCTCGCGCCCGAGCCCCGAGTCCTTCACGCCGCCATAGGGCATGTGGTCGATCCGATAGGTCGGCACGTCGTTGACGATCACCCCGCCGACCTCGAGCTCGTGGAAGGCTTGCCAGGCTCCCGTCAGGTCGTTGGTGAAGACGCCGGTTTGCAGCCCGAACATGGAATCGTTCACGCGCGCGACTGCATCGCTCAGATCCCGGAACGGGAACGCGACGACCACCGGGGCGAAGGCCTCGTTGCTGCACACCTGGGCGGTCGTCGGGACGTCGGTCATCACGGTCGGCGGGAAGAGGTTCCCGTCGGCCTTGCCGCCGACGAGGACCTTGCCGCCGAGCGCGACAGCCTCGTCGACCCATTGCTGGGTCCTGCTCGCCTGGTGCTCATCGACCATCGGCCCGACGTCCGTCGTGGGGTCGAGCGGGTCGCCGACCTTCAGTGATCGAACGCCGGCGAGGAACCTGTCCATGAATGCATCCCAGATGTCCTCTTGGACGAACATCCGCTGGACGCTGATGCAGACCTGACCGGCATACGCGAAGGCACCGACGAGGGTCCGCTTCACGGCCCAGTCGAGATCGGCGGTCTTGTCGACGATGACCCCGGCGTTGCCGCCCAGCTCGAGCACGACCTTCTTCTTGCCCGCTCGGTCCTTCATCCGCCAGCCGACGGAGGGCGAGCCAGTGAACGTCAGCAGCTTGAACCGGTCGTCGGCGACCATCCGATCGCCGAGCTCACGCGTCATCGGGCGGATGCTGACGGCGCCGGCGGGGACGCCTGCGGACTCGACGATCTCGGCGACCGTGAGCATGGTCAGCGGGTCCTTGGACGGCGGCTTGAGCACGATCGGATTGCCGCTCGCGATCGCCGGCGCGAGCTTGTGGGCCGCCAGGTTCAGCGGGAAGTTGAACGGGGAGATGCCCGCGATCGGCCCGATCGGGAACCGGCGGGTGATGCCGACACGGTCCTTCGACGCGGGCATGAGGTCGAGCGGGATGAGCTCGCCGGTCATGCGCTCGGCTTCCTCGGCGCCGAGGCGGAACGTCAGCGTGGCACGGTCGACCTCGACCAGCGCGTCACGGATCGGCTTGCCTGCCTCGAGCGCGATGAGCCGGCCCAACTCTTCACGTCGGGCCTTGATGCCTGCGGAGATGTCGCGCAGGATCCGGCCCCGCTCGTAGGCGGGCAGCTTCCGCGTGACCTCGAACGCTTCGACGGCGGCCGTGACCGCTTCTTCGTACTGCTGCTCGGTCGCGTGGTAGGTCGATCCGGCGGGATCTTCGCGATTCGCTGGATTGGCGACCTCGAGGACGTCCGGCGATTCGACCCAGCGACCCGCCAGGAAGATCGGATGTGGCTTCGTACCGACGACGGTCATGTCGAGCGCTCCTCGCGCGTGCCTGTTGCGATGTCGCGATGGTACCCCGCTCCGGAGGATGGGCCATGCGACGATACGTCCATGACCGACTTCCGCCGTGCGCTCCAGGTCGACCCCGGGACGCGCGTCCGCCTCGCCAAACGCGATCTGGGCGAGACGCTGGGCTGGGACAAGAACCGTGCCGAGCCAGCGACGGCCCGTCAGCTCGATCGCCTCGCGGACCTCCAGGATCGCCTGTGGGCCGACGCCAAGCGCGCGGTCCTCGTCGTGCTGCAGGGGATCGACGCCGCCGGCAAGGACGGGACGATCAAGAAGGTCATGACCGCGTTCAACCCGCAGGGCAGCCCCGTGACCTCGTTCAAGGTCCCGAGCGCGGAGGAGCTCGCCCACGACTACCTGTGGCGGGTCCACAGGGCGATGCCGCGCAAGGGTGAGATCGGCATCTTCAACCGGTCGCACTACGAGGATGTCCTCGTCGTGCGCGTCCACGAGCTCGTGCCCAAGGCCGTCTGGTCGAAGCGGTACGACCAGATCAACGATTTCGAACGGCACCTCGCCGCCAACGGGACGACGATCGTGAAGTTCTTCCTGGCGATCGATCGCGAGGAGCAGCGCGAGCGATTCCAGGCTCGGTATGACGACCCGACCAAGCGCTGGAAGTTCTCGATGGGCGACCTCGACGAGCGCAAGCGCTGGGACGACTACCAGGCGGCCGGCGACGACGCGTTGTCGAAGACATCGACCGCCGTCGCGCCGTGGTACGTCATCCCGGCCAACCGCAAGTGGTTCCGGAACCTTGCCGTCGCGACGATCCTCGCCGACACCCTCGCCGATCTGAAGCCGGCCTACCCGCCGGTCGCTAGCGATGTGCCGGCGGATCTCGTCATCGAGTAGGTCTCAGCCGAGCTCCTTCTCGAGCCGCTCGAAGCGCGGCAGCGCGTCGGCGATGTTGCGCTGGACCCAGGCCGGGTCGTCGATCTGGCGGGTCGCCCGGTGGAGGGCTCCGGCGATGCGGCTCGCCCACCAGCCCGTCGCGATGGCGGCGACGCCCGCGGCGTCCGGCATGGCCCAGCCGCGTGCCCGGAAGTACGCGCGGAGTGCGTCGATGACATCGGGCTCTCGCCAGTAGTCGGTCGTCAGCAGCGGGCCGATGTCCCGCCGCTCCCTGGTCCGCACATCCGCGGCCAGCAGATTGACGATGTCAGTGCCTGGCAGGCCTGCGGGATGCCAGGTGTCCCAGTCGAAGATGGCGGTCAATCGGTCGTCGTCGGTGAAGACGTTGTTCAGCCAGAGGTCGCCGTGAACGAGCACCGGTTCGAGCGCGGAACCCCAACGGGCGGCGGCCCTGGCGATGTCCGCGAGTGCCCCGGCATGCTCCGGAAAGAAGTCGGCGACATCCGCGAGCTGATCGTCGATGGCGCGAGTGGTCGAGGCGACGCCGCTGTCCGTGGCCGTCGGAAGCGTCGCCGTGAACGCCGTGATCTGCTCGAGGAGTCCGGGCGTCAGGTCCTGGGTGTGGTGGCCGGAGACGACGGTCTCGGTCGACCACGCCGCACCCGCAGTGATCGCACCGCCCAGGGGTCTCGGCACCCCTTCGATGCCGGCGGCCTCGAGGGCGATGAGCGCTGCGTGGCCCTTCGCCGGGTTCTTGGTATGACCGGCCTTGGCCACGCGAAGCTCGGCAGCGACCTTGCCGTCGACCGCCAGCCGGGCGAGGGCGGACCCATCGCCGGCGGCGCGAAGCCGGACGTCCGCAGGATCCGAGCCAGCCGCGGTCACGACGGCGTCGATCACCCGGGTCGGTCGCGGGGTGTCAGCGCCGGCGCGGATCAGCTCGGCGAGCGCGCCTCCCAGCGTGAACATCCGGATCGGCCGCCGCCATCGGCCAGGTCGACGCACGGGCGGGAGTCGGTGCAACTCGGCAAGCCGGAACCCGGCCGGCGGTCTCGCTCGGAGTCGACGGATCGCCATCTCGCGGCGCACGCCATGCGCGACGGCCGCGGCACTGGGTCGGGCGTTGCGGGCCAGCCGACCCCAGATGACGATGTCGACCGGCCCGTCCGGCTGTTCGGGAGGGGTCCAGTGCTGATCGGCTTCGACGACCGACGTCTCGACGGACGGATCCGCCGGCTGATAGAGGTACGCGAGGGAGGGAAACGGCGGTGGGACTCGCGACCGGCGCGTCGGATCGACGCTCACGAGGTCGAGGGGTCGCCGAAGATCCGCCGCATCAACCGGAACCGCCCGAGCTCCGGGTATGTGTCGACGATCTGGAGGGAGTGCCGGTTCAGCGCGAAGACGATCAAGGCCACGAGTGCGACGAAGATCGCGCCGACGATGAACGGCGGGTCGAGGATCTGACCCACGAACACGATCGCGATCGTGCCGATGACGATCGAGGCATAGGGCCGGACGTACCGCGCATCGAGCGCGGCGACCCACGTCCGGGTCTTGAGGCCCCACTGGTAGGCGGCGTTCTGGAAGATGAACGAGGCCGTCGTCGCGATGGCTGCCCCCACGGCTCCGAGCTGCTGGATGAGCAGGACCGCGAGGAGGATGTTCATGACCGCCGTCATCAGGTCGACGGCGACCAGGTAGCGCACACGGTTGAACACGCGCAGCACGAGCGAGTTGAAGCCCATCGACCCGTTCACGTAGTAGCCGATGCATAGGATCCCGAGCACCGCTCCCGCCCCGCTGTAGCGATCACCGAATAGCAGCACAGCCACCGGTTCGGCGAAACCCACGCACAGCGCGAAGAGCGGGAATGACAGGATCGCGATCCATGCCGCGGTCTGCCAATACAGGTCGTTCAGGGCAGTCCGATCCCCACGCGCATAGAGCCGGGACGCGCCGGGCGTGAAGATGAACCGGAAGCTCGTGGCGACGAACAGGTTCTGCACGGCGACCGGCAGGACCGCCCGGTATTCGGCGACCTCGGCGGTGTTGCGCAGGACCTCGATCAGGATGACCGTCAGCGATCCCCGGAGGACGACGACGAGGTCGGACGTAAGCAGCGGCACGCTGAACGCGAAGATCTCGCGGACCGGGAAACGGAGCGCGTCCCGCCGGAGCTCGTCGAGCAGACCCTGTTTGCGCAGCATGCGGAGCAGCACGACCGTGTAGATCGCGATGCCGATCGCTGCCGCGGCGACGTAGCCGAGTGCCAGCACCCGGACCGTGCTGCCGGTCGCGATGAGCGCGATGACGATGCTCAGTTGGAGCACCGGCGCGAAGACATACCGGCGGAAGAAGATCGAACGCGCGGAGCCGAACGTCGCGAAGAGCGCGATCAGCAGGCTGTCGAGCGCCTGCAGCGGCGCCAGCACGATCATCACGAGCAGGATCGCGAGGGCCAGCTCGTTCTCGACGAAGCCGCCGATCACACCCTGGAAGGCGTACACGGCGAGGACGACCGCGAGGCCCATGGTCAGTACCGTCGCGACGACGACGCCGATCGTCCCCCACATCCGCCCGAGATCGCCCTTCTCCTGGTAGATCGGGGCGAAGCGTCCGACCGTCCGCTCCAGTCCGAGCAGACAGACGGTCGTGCCGATCGCGACGACCGAGAGCGCCAGCGCGAATGCGCCGTACTCGGTCTTCTCGAGGTAGCGGACGATCAGGACCTGCGAGACGAAGTCGAGCGCCAGGCCGATCATGCGGCCGACGAGAAGGAGGCTCGATCCGCGGATCTGTTTGCGGTTCGCGGCTCGTCCGGAGTCGTCCGTTCCGACGTCGTCGAGCGAGGAAGGGATGCCCTGTGCGTCGTCCGCGCTCGAGGCCACACATCCTCCGCTTCGCATCCCGTCGCCCCGTGCGCGAGCCGGTCGGGTCGTCCCTGGGCCGCGCCGACGATACCGGAAGGCCGCCGACCCCGTCGGCGCGCGTGGGCCGCGGTCCTGATCGTGCTCCCGTGAATCCATCCTCCG
>DATHTG010000134.1:0-7835 GCA_035463515.1 Candidatus Limnocylindrales bacterium | reverse complement strand
GACATCTCTGCTGCGGAGGCGCGGGTCGCCCCAAGGAGGGCGGAGAACACCGCGCCCACACCCCGTCTGGCCGCTCGCAACCTGGCGGCCCGGACCAAGCTGCAGGACGTCTCCTTCGACCTTCACCAGGGCGAGGTGCTCGGCGTCGTGGCGCTCGAAGGTCAAGGCCAGGACGAGCTCTTCGACATCCTCGCCGGCTCGGATCGTCCGACCGCCGGTGAACTGCTGGTGGACGGCGCGCCCGTCACCTTCCGCCATCCTGCAGACGCGATCCGGGCCGGTCTGGTCTACGTCGCCGCCGACCGCGCCGAGGCGCTGTTGATGCAGCGCTCCGTCCGCGAGAACATCGCCCTCCCCTGCTCGACGCAGTTGACGAGCTGGGGACCGATCGACCTCGGTGCCGAGAAGGTCAAGGTGGATGAGGCGATCAAGACTCTGCAGATCGACACGCGCGCGGCGCGTGAGGTTCGCCGCCTGTCCGGTGGCAACCAGCAGAAGGTGACGATCGCGCGCTGGGTGGCGGGCGGCGTCAAGACGATGCTTTGCTTCGACCCGACGCGGGGCATCGATATCCGGACCAAGCATCAGATCTACCTGCTGCTGCGCGATCTCGCGGAGGCCGGCGCCGCCGTCCTCCTCTACACGTCCGAGCTCAAGGAGGTCCAGCTCGCCTGCGACCGAGCGATCGTGATCTTCGGCGGCCGCGTCGTGGCCGAGATCGACGCCGGCAACGCCGACGAGCCGGCACTCTTGCGGGCGGCCTACAACCTGCGCTCCGGCGAGGTGCTCCCGGAGGATGTCGCGGCGGAGGCCGTCGCGGCGTCGACCGACGAGCCAGCGAAAGCCGCCGGACCGAGCCCAGCGAGGAGCGGCGAATGAGTGCCGCGAGCCCGACGCTCGATACGCCGAGAGGTCGGCAAGGCGACGCATTCATGGCGTGGGTCCGCCGCAACGGGTGGACGCTCGGCCTGATCGCGTTCTTCGTGTTGCTGCTGGTGTTCACGCGCCTGATCCAACCGAACTATGGCGTGACCGGCGTCCAGGGCTTGGCGATCTCCGTGCTGCCGCTCGCACTGGCCGCCGTCGCGCAGGCGGTCGTGGTCATCTCAGGGGGTATCGACCTGTCGACCGGCTCGATGATGGCGTTGACGAGCGTCGTGTCCGCCACGCTGATGATGGGCCAGTCGTCCGAGTTCGGTGTCGTCGTCGTCATCGGCGTGCTGCTGCTCGGTATCCTCCTCGGGGCGGCGAACGGCGGTCTCGTCGTTTTGACTCGCGTTCCGGACATCGTCGTCACGCTCGCAATGACATTCGTCTGGGCAGGCTGTGCCCTGCTGGTCCTGCGGACGCCAGGGGGCGGTGCGGCTGAATGGTTGCGCGATCTCGTCCTCGGATCGATCGGGAACGACTGGATCCCGAAGGCGGCGGTCGTCCTGGTCGTCGTGGTCGCTGTGATCTGGATCCCGATCCGACGATCCCGGCTCGGCTTGTCGCTCTACGCGGCCGGGAGCAACCAGCTTGCAGCGTTCCGGAGCGGCGTGTCGATCGGGCGCACGAAGATCATCGCCTACATGCTCGGCGGCCTCTTCTCGGCCCTCGGCGGACTCAGCCTGACGGCCAGCACCGGGATCGGGACGCCGGTTCCCGGGCCGTACACGCTGCTGAGCGTGGCCGCCGTCGTCCTGGGTGGCGTCAGTCTTGCCGGAGGTCGAGGCGGCGTCGTCGGGCCGATCGTCGCCGTGATGGTGCTGTCGCTGATCCGTACCGATATGACATTCCTGGGCATGAACACGAACCTTGCGACCGTCGCCCAGGGCGTGATCCTGATCGGCGTCGTCATGTTCGGCACGCTGATCCAGATCCGGCGGGAGCGCGCGTGAGCGGCGCCGTCGATACGGCGGACGCACGCAACCAGTGGCTGACGGCGGCGGCCTGGCGGCGGCTGTTCCGCGATCGCCCGATGATCCCCCTGCTTGTGCTACTCGGCATCCTCGTCGTGCTAAGCGAGCTCACCCGACCCGGCGTGGTCTCGACACAGTGGGTGGGCACGACCCTACGGGCTGCGGTCCCGCTGGCGATCCTCGCCGGTTGCCAGACCCTCGCCATGCTCACTGGCGGCATCGACCTGTCGGTCGGCGCCGTCGCCTCGATGACGGGCTTCGTGCTGGCGACCCTCGTGGGTGGTCCGGGACTCGCCGCTGGCATCGCGATCGCGATCGTCATCGCGGCGCTGGCCGGCCTGGTGACGGGCATCGGCGTCGGTGTCTTCCGCGTCCACCCGCTGATCATGACGCTGGGTATGAGCCTGGTCGTCCTCGGCCTCGCGAACGTCTGGCAGATCACGATGGTCCAGACCGGAAGCGGCGTCCCGGCCAGCCTGCGAACGCTCGGGACGGGCTCGTTCCTCGGCATCATCCCGTTCAGCTTCGTCGTGTTCGTTCCTCTTGCGGCGATCATCCTGCTCGGTTTGCGACGCAGCGGCTACGGCCGGCTCCTGTACGCCGTCGGCGACAATCCCGTCGCAGCGCGGCTGGCGGGCGCTCGCGCGTGGCAGGTGCTGATCGTCCTGTACGTGATCTCCGCCGTGCTAGCCGGGATCGCGGGCTTCCTCATCTCGGGCCTCACGAACGTCGCGAGCGTCACGCTCGCCGACAGCTACGTCCTGCCATCGCTCGCCGCGGCCGTGATCGGCGGGACGTCGATCATGGGTGGACGTGGTGGCTACGGCGGGACGATCGTCGGAGCGTTGATCCTGACCGTCCTCGGCGCGCTACTGAGTTCGCTCGGGTACCCGGAGGCCGTTCGGCAGGTGCTCTACGGCGCGATCATCGTGGTCGTGGCGGCGGCCTACACCAGGGTGACCGGCGAGACCTGATGGGCGGGGACGGCCGCGACGCGCCGAGCCGCCACCTCGGTCTCGACCTCGGCGGGACCAACATCAAGGCGGTCATCGTCGAACACGACGACGACGAATGGCGCGTCCTCGACCGTGACCAGGTCGCCACGCCCGCCGCGCAGGGCCCGGCTCGCGTGGTGGCACGGCTCGCCGAGGTCGGCGCCGAAGCCATCTCGCGCTGTCCGGGCGTCGCGTCCGTCGGCATCGGCGTTCCCGGCTTGTACGACCCGGCGGCCGGCACGACCCGGTTCCTCGTCAACGTCCCGGGCGCCTGGGCCGGCCATCCGGTCGCCGGTCCGGTCGGTGAGGCACTCGGCTGCCCGGCAGCACTGATCAACGACGCGCGCGCGTTCGGGCTGGCCGAGCTCCGCTTGGGCGCCGGCCGCGGCGCGCGGGCGATGATCGGACTGACGCTGGGCACCGGGGTCGGCGGCGTCATCGCGATCGATGGGCGGCTCTACCAGGGTCGTGACGGCACGGGCGGTGAGCTCGGGCATCAGACGCTGGATCCGGACGGGCCGGCGTGCGGTTGCGGGAACCGCGGCTGCCTCGAGGCGTTCGCACGGGCGGACCGGATCGCCGCGGCATGCGGTGCCGAGACGGTCGAAGACGCCATCGACCGAGCGCGGGCAGGCGACGCGACTGCAGTCACCGGCCTGGAGCGCGTCGGGCGCTACCTCGGCGTCGGGATCGCCAACATGATCACGGCGATCACGCCGGAACGGGTCGTCCTGGGCGGGGGTATCGCGGCCTCCGTCGACCTGTTGCTCGACACGATCCGCGACGAAGTGCGTCGGCACGTCTTCACGACGTCGCTCGATGGCGTCGAGATCCTGCCGGCAGAGCTCGGCACATGGGCCGGGGCGATCGGTGCCGCGATCCACGGCGCGGAGCAGGCGACCGCTGTCGCAACCGCGCCGGGCCGGCCCCCGCTACCCGGTGTGGTGGTCTGATGACCGACGTCGGATATCAGCCGCAGTACCGGCAGATCGAGCAGGCTCTGCGCGAGCGGATCGCGCTGCTGCCACCCGGCGCGAAGCTGCCATCGGACACCGACCTGTGCGCCGAGTTCGGCGTGAGCCGCATGACCGCGCGGAACGCGATGGAACGACTCGCGGCGGACGGCCTGGTCCGGCGGGAGCCCGGCCGTGGCAGCTTCGTCACGGCGCCACCCGCTCATCGCCGGGCGAACCGGCTCATGACCTTCTCGCAGGAGATGCGTCGAGCCGGCCGCGTCCCGAGCTCGCGACTGCTGGCGCGCGTGGTGCGGCCGGCGACCGCGTCGGAGGCGACGACGCTCGGCATGCCGCCCCGGCAGTCGATCGTCTACATCCGTCGACTCCGGCTGGCCGACGACGAGCCGATCGCCCTCGAATCGACGGTCCTGATCGGCGCAACGGCGGAGGCGGTGATGGCCGCCGACCTCACGGCCGGGTCGCTCCACGAGGCGCTCGGGCGCGGCGGATTCATCCTGTATCGGGGCACCGGCACGATCTCCGCGGCCGTCGCCACGGCCGAGGACGCGCATCTCCTCGATATCCAGGATGGCGACCCGCTGCTCGTGGAGCGACGCGTCATCGCCGATGGGCACGGCCGGCGGATCGAGGCGACCGAGTCGCGCTACGTCGCGGGGCGCTATGGGCTCGACGTGCAGTTCGACGTCGAGCTGCCCGACGACGACACCACGGGGTGACGACGACCGCGGTCAGCGGGCGCTTGGTCCTCGACGACCGGGTCGCGCTCGGTCGGCTGTCGGTCGAGGACGGTGTCATCACGGCCGTCGACCTCGACGTCGCCCACGTCGCGGCGGACGCGCCGTACATCGCTCCAGGCTTCGTCGATATCCACGTCCATGGCTGGGGCGGCCACGACGCGATGGGCGATGCTGCCGCACTCGAAGGCATGGCCCGCGCGCTCCTGCGGCGTGGCGTGACGTCGTTCCTCCCGACCGCTGTCACGGCCCCACTGGACGAGCTGGCCTCGTTCGCCGACCGCGTGCGGGAGTGGATGCCGTCGGCGCCGGACGATGGCGCCGAACCGCTCGGGTTCAACCTCGAGGGGCCGTTCCTCGCGAACGCGAAGCGTGGCGCGCACGCGGAAGCACATCTGCGCGCGCCGGGATCCGCGTCCCGTCGCGATCTCGAGGGACTGGTCGACGGGCTTCGTCTGCTGACGGTCGCCCCCGAGCTCGATGGCGCGACCGATCTCATCGGCTGGCTGCACGGGCATGGCGTCGCGGTCTCCGTGGGTCATTCCGCCGCCGGCGCGGAGCAGGTGTGGAAGGCATTCGAGGCGGGGGCGAGGTCGACGACGCATCTCTTCAACGCGATGACCGGGGTCGACCACCGGTCGCCCGGCGTGGCTGTCGCCGCCCTGCTCGACGACGACGCCTACGTCGAACTGATCGCCGACGGCATCCACGTCCATCCGGCGATCTGGCCGCTGATCACCCGCCTCAAGCCGCCCGGGCGACTCCTGCTCGTCAGTGATGCCCTGGCCGTGGCGGGCACGGCCCGTGGTCGAGGCCGCATCGGCGGTCTCGACATCGAAGTCCGAGACGGCCGGGCGACCCTCGCCGGGACCGACACACTCGCCGGCTCCGTCATCTCTCTCGACAGCGCGGTGCGCAATGCGACCACCGCAGGGATCCCTCTCGCTGACGCCGTCGCCGCTGCCACGCGCAACCCACTCGAACTCCTGGGTGTCGGTGACCGCGGCCACCTCGCCGAAGGGCAACGCGCTGACCTCGTCGAGCTCGACGACGATCTGGCGGTCCTGCGTGTCATGCGCCAGGGAAGCTGGATCGAACGCTGATCGTCCTGTTTTCGCGGGTCAGAGGATCGGTTGGTGTCAGGAGCTGGGTCCACGGCCGCTGCTTGAAGAGGCAAACGACCCCGAGCTGACGTTCGAGCCGAAGATGGTCACGCGTAGCGATCGAAGAAGCGGAGCTCGGCATCCACGCGTCTGCGCTCGACCGTGAGGAGCGCCCAGGAGTAGTGCCGCTGACGCCGCTTGTCGGTCGGTGAGCCCGGGTTCACGAGCAGGGGGCCGCCCGGCAGGCGGGTGATCGACGGGATATGCGAGTGGCCGAAGCAGATCGCCGCCATCTCCGGCTCTGTGGCGAACGCAAGTCGGGCGCGCTCCAGGGTCGTTAGCCGCGTGGGTCCGACGTGGCCGTGCGTTATCCCGATCCGAACGCCGTCGACGTCGAGCACCGAAGTCAACCCGAACCGCTCGATGAGCTCCGGCGGATCGTTGTTGCCGGCCACACCATCCACCGGCGCGACGGCCTCGAACAGATCGACCACGAACGGCTCGACCCAGTCGCCGCAATGGATGGCGCGGTCGATGCCCGCGTCCGCGAAGCCGGTCTTGAGCGGCTCGGGAAGGGATCGACCGAACCTCGGCAGGTGAGTGTCCGCGACGACCGCGATCCGCACCGCCATGCCCCGGGCCTACCGGTCCGGCATCGCCTCGAAGGTCTTCGCCACGTCCTCGAGCATCCGCAGCGTCGCCGCCTCGACCACGTCGAGGTAGCGCTGCCCGTACTCGACCGACGCCTCGCGCGCGTCGCCCCACGTCCCGGAGTGGGTGGCCCGGTACACCGATCCGGGCGACGAGAAGAAGAACGCGGTATGCACCCCGGCGGGGCTGCCGACGTCCGGGAACGGCGGCATCTCGGCGTTGGCGTTCTCGATATCGACGAAGCCTTCGTCGATCGCCATGACCGCGGCGGTCTCGGCCTTGTTGGCGTGGAGACCGGACGTCGGTCCGAAGAACTCGGCCGACTCCTCGGCGGTCAGCCCATCCCAGTAGTTGATGGGGTAGGCGTGCGTCCCGGCGGGCAGCCGCTCGGCTGCGTTCGCGCAGGCATAGGCGATCGCCAGCGTGTTGTCGTAGTGGCCGTTGAGGAACACGATGTCGCGGAAGCCCATCGTCGCCAGGCCGACCGCGACATCCTCGACGAGCGCCATGAACGTCGGGATGCGCAGATAGATGACGCCGGTAAAGCCGGCATGCGGGTACGACAACCCGTAGCCGATCGACGGCGCGACCGCGGCACTGACCTTGCCCGCAACGCGTCGAGCGACCTCGGTCGGCACGATCGTGTCGGTCGAGAGCGGGCCGTGCGGCCCGTGCTGCTCGGTCGAGCCGATCGGCACGATCACGCGCTTGTGGTCGGCCACGAAGGCCTCGACCTCGCGGTTCGTCATCTCCCCCAGGAACACCGTCGGGCGCTTCATCGTGTGCCTCCTCGTCGTGTCGCGTTCACGCGACGGTCGTCGTCAGTTCGCCGATCCCCTCGATCCAACAGGTCACCACGTCCCCGCGCTCGAGATGCCGGTCCGGACCGGGCGGGGTCGTCAGTCTCACGGGCGTGCCGGTGACGACCAGGTCTCCCGGATCGAGTCGGACGTGCTTGCCGAGGTAGTCGAGGATCTCGGCGATCGGATAGCGCATGTCGCTCGTCCGCCCGTCCTGGATCGCGTCGCCGTTGATCGTGCAGCCGAGGCGGACGTCGCTCGGGTCGAACTCGTCAGGCGTAACGACCACCGGCCCGACGGGGCAGAACCCGGGCATCGACTTCCCAAGGAGCCATTGATCGCCGTCGAGCCATGGGTCGCGCGACGAGACGTCGTTGACGATCGTGTAGCCGAGGATGCCGCCGGCCTCCCCGATCACCACGCCGAGCTCCACCTCCGCGTCGACGTTCGCAGTCAGCTCCCGGTCCCAGGTCAGCGTCTCGCGGTCGCCTGCGATCGAGGACGGGGCTTTGCCGTAGATGAGCGGTCGGTCCGGGCGAGGCGCCGCGCCCTGCCCCTCGTAGTTCAGTCCCACGGTGTATATGGCGCCGGGTTTCGGGACGGGAACGCGCATCGATCAGGCGGTCGCGGTCGGGTCGGCGAGGAGCGGCGCGACCGCCGCGCGCATCACCTCG
>DATHTG010000133.1:0-3344 GCA_035463515.1 Candidatus Limnocylindrales bacterium | reverse complement strand
GTCAAGGCGCACCTCTCGTTCCGGATGGTGACGACGGAAGATGTCGACGATCCGCCGCAGCGCATGTCCGAGGACCTGGGGCTCCAGGTCGACGCGCTGCTCACTCGCCGCACGCGTCATGAGCAAGAGGTTCTCGACGATGCCGAGGAGGCGCTCGGCGTCCGTCGCGATGTCCTCGACCATCCCGCTCTGGGGTTCCGGGAGCCCTTCCGTGCCCTGAAGGAGCCGAGCATTCCCGAAGATCGTCGTGACAGGGGTCCGCAGCTCGTGCGACACAAGGCCGAGGAATTCGTCCTTGACCGAATTCGCGGCACGAACCGCATCTTCAGCGCGCCGTCGCTCGGTGACGTCGACCAGGACGTTGATCGCTCCGACGAGCGTCCCGTCAGCATCGAAGACGACGGTCGGATACGGGACGAACGCGGCCCTCGTGCCATCGGGGCGTTCCGCGACGCCCTCGTAGCCGCGCACCGACCGGCGCTCCTTCAGCGCGATGGCCATCGGGCATTGGTCGTGCGGCATCGGCCGCCCGTCCGGCCAGAACAGCTTCCACGACCCACACCAGTCCTCGCCGATCTCGGGCCGACGTCCCCATAGATCGGCCGCTGCATCGTTGAAGAACGTGATGTGTCCTTCGGCGTCGGTCGTATAGACGGCGACCCCGAGCGCTTCGAGGAACCGGCGGTAGTTGGGACTGTCGATCGACGGCGCGTCGAACAATGGGCGGATCTTCGGATCCGAACCCTCGGGCCGGATCGCCGCCACGGCCGGTTCGGGCGTCACGTGGGGCGCATACCAGGAGTCCGACGGCAGCGCCTCACGGCGGTCATCGGGCGCCTGCGACATCGCGCTCGCGGCCGCTTGCGCCGATGCATCCGGGCTAGCCACGCCCGCGGTCGCGGCTCGACGAACGGTTGCGATCACCGCGGTCCCCTTGACCCCGCGGCGCGGGGCTCGAGGCGTCTCGGCGTTGGTCGGCCGCGCTCGCGCGACCTGCGTCGGTCTGGTCGCTCGTGAAACGACCGCGCTCATCCCGCCGCACATAGCGGACATCACGCCCCGTATCGATCCGTTCTCGACCTCGCGCCATCAGGACCACCTCCTTTCCTCATGGTGACCAAGGACGGCTACAGGCCTGCTAGGCAGAGCCGTGAGTGGGTTGCAAGCGGATGGCGGACGGTGGCGACGTACCATCGCGGCCATGCGTCGATGGCTCGCCGTCATGAGTCTCTCGGTGGCGATCGCCGCATGCGGACTGACGCCGGTCGCGAACCGGCCGCCGGTGCCCGCCGGGCCGCTCGGCCCGGTCGTCCCGGGCCAGGGTGGCTCCCCGCCCGTGGAGTGCCGTGGCGTCCCTCGTGAGCAGTGCGTGAGCTTCGTGAACGCCGGCGAGGCGGATGTCGTCCGATACATCGTCACGTGCACGTCGGTCTGCACGCCGGAGCAAGGCGACGTTCGGATCGACATCCTTGGCTCGAACGGGACGACTCGCTCAGCGGGCGACGGGAGCTACGCGTCCGCTCCGGCTGCTGCTCCGCTGCCCTCCGAACCGGGGGCGAGCTGACTCTCGCCGTCTCGGTCGCGGAGCAGCGACCCGATCAGCGAGTCGGAGAACGGCGGCCACGCGCCGAGCGCCCACCGGTCGAACTCGCGGTCCGTCAGCACGACGAGCGCACGATCGATCACTGGATCGACCCAGATGAACGTGCCAGCTCCACCGAAGTGTCCGAACGTCCGCGGCGAGTTGCGAGTCCCCGTCCAGTGAGGGGTCTTCGCATCCCGGATCTCGAAGCCGAGCCCCCAGTCGAGCGGATCGAACGGACCGACTCCGGGGAGGACGCCTTTCAGGGTCGGGAATGCGACGCTCGTCGCCGCTTCGAAGACGGGGCGGGTGACAAGCGTGGGGCGCAGCAGCTCACGCGCGAGCGCCGCAGCGTCGACGAGTGGACCGTGGAGACCTTGTGACGGACGCTCCCGGAGCTCGGTGCCCGCCATCCCGAGCGGAGCGAGGACCCGATCGGTCAACGCCACGGCGATCGGCCGCTCGTCGCGTTCCTGGAGCACGCGACCAAGGAGGTCGAACCCGGCGTTCGAGTAGATCCGGCGCGCGCCCGGTTTGGCCTGCACGGCCTCGCCATCGAAAGGCAGGCCCGACGTGTGGGCGAGCAGATGCCGGATGGTCGACCCCGGCGGGCCCATGGCCTCGTCCAGGTCGATCGTGCCGTCGTCCACCGCACTCAGCGCCGCAAGCGCGATCGCGATCTTCGTCACCGACGCCCAGCGGAAGGCGCGATCCCGGTCCCCGTGCTGGGCGATGACGCCATCGGGCCCGACGACGGCCGCCGCCGCGTGATCGGCGCCCCACGAGTCGATCGTCCCGAGGATGGAGTCGAGGTGGGTCATCACGGCTTCGGGATGCTACCCGAGCGCGGATGCACGGTTCGGATGCCTGACTAGACTTGGGACATGCAGTTCTTCGCCTCCAAGCCCACGTCGATCCCAACCCCGGAAGAGGCTCTGCCCGGTCGGCCCGAGCCGATCATGCGACCAGGCATCCACACCGTCCTCGGCACGCCGATCGCCGGCCCTTGGCCGGAGGGCACCGAGACGGCCGGCGTCGGGCTCGGCTGCGTCTGGGGCGCGGAGACGGAGTTCTGGCAGCTCCCCGGCGTGGTCAGCACCGCGGTCGGCTATGCGGGCGGATACACGCCGAACCCGACCTACCGGGAGGCGTGCACCGGCCAGACCGGCCATGCCGAGGTCGTCCAGGTCGCTTTCGACCCGAAGCGGATCTCCTACGAGGCGCTCCTGAAGGAGTTCTGGGAGAACCACGACCCGACCCAGAACATGCGCCAGGGCAACGACGTGGGATCGCAGTACCGCTCGATCATCATCCCGACGACGCCCGAGCAGCGCCGCCTCGCCGAGAAGTCGCGCGACATGTTCCAGGAGCAGCTGACCGCGGCGGGCTACGGGGCGATCACGACGGAGATCAAGGAAGCCGACGACTTCTTCTATGCCGAGGACTACCACCAGCAGTACCTCGACAAGGTCCCGAACGGCTACTGCCCGAACCACGCGACGGGCGTGACGCTCCCGCTCGACTTCAAGGTGACGCCGCTCCAGTACGTGGACTGAGACCGGAGCAGGTAGGCTCCCGATTGAATCGGACCTGAACCGAGCGCGCCGGGATCGAGGCCGGATCCAGTCGGCCCGACCGGACTCTCAGCCCTGGTAGGGGTGCTCCTGCTGCCAGAGGGTCGGCCAGCCCGGCGTGTCCTCGTTGCCGAGCCAGGCCCAGTCCTCGAGGCCGCGCATGTCCTTGGTCCGACCGAGCAGGCCCA
>DATHTG010000132.1:0-1727 GCA_035463515.1 Candidatus Limnocylindrales bacterium | reverse complement strand
GCGCCACCGCGTTGACCGTGACCCCATGGCGTCCCCACTCGACCGCGAGGCACTTCGTCATGTGCGAAACGGCCGCCTTCGAGAGGCAGTACACCGACTCGGTCGGCAGCGCGACGAGGCCTGCCTGCGAGCTGAGGCTCACGATCCGACCGTATCCCTGGCGGATCATCTGGCGTCCCGCCGCCTGGCTGGCGAAGAACACGCCCTTGACGTTGACGTCGATCGTCAGGTCGAAGTCGTCCTCGGTCACGTCCTCAGCCGGATTGGCGGGACCGAGCCCGGCGTTGTTGACCAGGATGTCGAGCCGGCCGAAGGCGGCCACGCTCGTCCGGACCGCGTTCTCGATCTGGTCGAGGCGGCGAACGTCCATCGCCACGGGAAGGGCGCGCCGCCCGAGCGCCTCGATCTCGCCGACCAGGCCGTTCGTCGAGCTGTCCGGGTCGCGCAACCCGAGGACGACATCCGCGCCGGCGTTGGCCAGGGCGAGGGCCGTCGCGCGGCCGATGCCGCGGGCTGCGCCGGTCACCAGCGCGGTCCTGCCTTGCAGGTCGAAGCGGGGGAACGCCTCCATCGCCCTGCCGGGTCCTCCTCCGTACGCTCATCGTGGACGCTTATCGATAGCGCTTAACGTTTGCGCTTGACGATGAGCGACCGGAAGATATACTCCGCCGGAGGTCCCAGTCAAGAGGATTCTTCACCCGCCGGTCGACACCACGGAGGACCAGCTGAGCACGCTCGAACGCCCCAAGGCCGTGTCCGCGTCGGTCACGTTGCGCGACGTGGCGGAGCGTTCGGCTGTCTCGATCACGACCGTCTCGCGGATCCTCAACGGACGCGAGACCGGGGTGCCGATCCGGGACGAGACCCGCGCGCGGGTGCTGGCGGTCGCGGCGGAACTCGGCTACAAGCCCAACCTCCTCGCCAGGGGATTACGCGGGAGCAAGTCATCGCTGCTCGGGGTGATCGCGCGGGACATCGCGGACCCCTTCCACACCCAGATCCTGCGCGGGATCAACGCGGTGTCGCAGGAGCGCGACTACCGGCTGTTCCTCGGGCACGTCGACTACCGCCCGGATGTCGCGCTGACCTACGGCTCGATGTTCGAACGTTCACACGCCGACGGGATCATCGTCATCGGCGACATCGAGGGAGGCGACGACGCGCTCGAAGTGATCGCCCAGCAGCACCGCTACGTCCTCGGCGTGACGGACCGGACGGCCCGCCGGCAGATCCCTGGCGTGTACGCGGACTCGGCGGCCGGCACGCAGCTGGCGCTCGATCACCTCTGGGCGCAGGGTCACCGCTCGATCATCTGCGTCTCGGACAACCGCACTCACGACGGCCGGTTCCGCATCGACGTGTACGAGCGGTTCATGCGCGACCACGGCGCCGGCGATCGCATCGAGGTGTACGTCACGGACCAGGAGCCGGGACCGGCGTTCGAGCTGGGCCGCCGGATCTTCGGGGGTTTCGGACCTGACCGCGCGACCGCACTCTACGCCACGTCCGACACGACCGCCATCGGCCTCATGCAGGCGGCGTTCCAGGCCGGCATCGCGATCCCCGGCCGCGTCTCGATCGTCGGATTCGACGACATCGACATGGCGCCGTTCACGATTCCGCCGCTCACGACGGTCAGCCAATCCGGGATCGAGATGGGTCGGATCGCGGCCGAGCTCCTCTTCGACATGGTCGACAACGCCCGCGATCGCGACGACGTCCGGGAC
>DATHTG010000131.1:0-2566 GCA_035463515.1 Candidatus Limnocylindrales bacterium | reverse complement strand
CCAACGCCTCACCCCGGGGAAGCGCGGTTCACATCGACCATCCACGGGTTTTCGATGGGCATCCCGCCTGGTTGGGCGACCAGACCCGCCTCGGAACCGTGGGGTGGGGAACCGCTCGACTTCGACTCGCCTGCGGCCGATATCGTCTTCGACCCCGCCTACGGGGATGGCCTCTACCTCGTCGTGGCGTCTCAGCCATTCAGCCAGATGAGCGAAGACCAATGGACGGCGAACGTTTTCGAGTGGACGTGCCCGGAGGGTCGTGGCGAGTTCTGGAGCTGGCAGGTCGACGGGGTCTACGCGTCCCAGAGAGGTCCCTGCAACAGCGGCTCCCTGATCGCGACGGACACCCGCGGCTACCTCATCCGATTGGTCGCGAGCGACAGGGCAGGGATCGCCGACGATTGGGAGTGGGTGAAGCCGGTGCTCGAGACGGTCGACCTGCGCGCGGAGGATGCGATCGACCCTCCCAGCGTCGGGGCACCGGTCCCTAAGTGCGCCGACATCGACGCGGGCACGACGTACAGCAATCGGTTCGGAGTCCCGAAACTTGCTGCGACGGTCCCTCTCGGAGCGAAGAGCTCGTGGCAGGGATACCGCGACGGTTTCGAGATCGGGAGCGGTTCGTGCCCGTATGGTCGACCCGTCAGGATCACTGCATCCCAGGTGGACGCGGTCATCGACGGCGCCTGCGACCCGTGGACGGAATCGCCGGTGGCATTCAAGACCGTGGCGGAAGCCGCGGAGGTCATCGCCGGGCAGATCGGTCACCGGACGTCCGAGCCGACCGAGGCGACTATCGCTGGCCACGCCGCGCTCCGTCTCGAGATCTCGGCTGCGGGCAGCCCATGCGTCGACGGCATCGGCCTCTGGTACGCAAATGAGTTCGGCCTCGATCAGGACGCGATCGTCTACTTGGTCGACGTGGATGGGGAGACGCTGGCGATCGGCGTCTGGTACGTCCGCGCACAGTCCACGCCGGCTCAAGTGGCCGAGGCCGAAGCGATCGTCGCGTCCATCCAGATCGGAGCCGCACGCAGCGAACGACCTGAACTGAAATCGCCGGCCCGGTGGGCCGGCGACTTTGGTTACAGCACTACCCCTTGACCACGCCCAGCGGCGTCAGCCGCTTGGTCGGCCGGACCAGGGACGCCGAGGCGGCCATCACCGACTCGATGTCCTTGTACGCGAAGGCCGCCTCCTCGGCGACGCCCTTCGGGTCCGAGGACCGAAGCACGACGCCCAGAGCCGCCATCTCGTCGTAGACCTCGCGCGAGGTCTTCGACTTGCGCGCGGCCGTCCGACTCAGCGCCCGACCGGCACCGTGCTGGCACGTCTCGAAGGACTCGGCGTTGCCGAGACCCTCGCCGACGTACGACGTGGTACCCATCGAGCCCGGGATCAGCACGACCTCGCCCGCCCGAGCGCGCACGGCGCCCTTGCGGTGGACGATGCCGTTCCGACCCACGTGGTTCTCCCACGCGGCGTAGTTGTGGTGCACATCGACCAGCCGATCGAAGCGCCCGATCTTCGTCAGGTGCTCGAGCGAGCGCTCGACGACATCGAGCATCCGCGACCGGTTGACCTCGGCGAACCGCAGCGCGAACTCCATCGCCGACCAGTAGCCGGCGTAGTCGTCCGTGCCGATCGGCAGGTACGCGAGCTCGTCATGCGGCAGGTCCGCGTGCCAGGCCTTGTTCTGCGCGAGTGCCCGCTTGTGGAACTCGTCGCAGATCGTCTTGCCCAGGTTCCGCGAGCCCGAGTGGAGCATCACGAACACGGTGCCCGCCTCGTCCCGCTGCAGCTCGAGGAAGTGGTTGCCACCACCCAGCGAGCCAAGCTGGCCGAGCGCACGGTCGAACCAGGCGTCCTTCACCGACTCCGGCTTCGCGATGCCCATCGCCTCGAGAGCGACCTCGCGGTCGACCGGGGTCTTGAGCGAGTGATAACCAGTCGGGACGCCGCGGTCGATCGACGCCAGCACCTTGTCGAGCTCTGCTGTGGGCAGATCCTCGACGGTGAGGTCGGTCTCGACGAGGGCGACGCCGCAGCCGATGTCGACGCCGATCGCGTACGGCACGACGGCCTTGTCGGCGAACAGCACGCCACCGATGGGCATGCCGTAGCCGGCGTGACCGTCGGGCATGAGCGCGACGTGGTCGATCGCGAAGGGCAGGTTCGACACGTTGGTCGCCTGCTCCAGCGTGCGCGGATCGAGCTCGCCAGCCCACGACTTGATCGGCACGCGACCCGGCTTGGTCACGACCGGAAGGGTCGTGGCGGCCGTCGCGGCGACGGCGCTTGACGTCTCTGACGTCTCTGAGGTCTCGATGGTCGACATGTTCGCTGGACCTCCGGCCAGCAAGAGTGTGATGGGGTGGACAGGACGAGGGCAAAACGAAACCGGCTCCTCGGATGGAGGAGCCGGTCGGAAGGCGGCAGGACGCGGCCGTGCGCTACTCCCGTCGATACCTCCGAACGGTCTCCAGCCGATGACCGCGGAAATCCGCGGACACGACGGACACGCCGAACGCCGAGTCGGCGTTGCGGTCGAGCGCGTCGAGTC
>DATHTG010000130.1:0-1993 GCA_035463515.1 Candidatus Limnocylindrales bacterium | reverse complement strand
AGGAGCAGTCCGCCACGCTCGACGGACTGGCGGATGGGTCGGTGGACGTGGTCATCGGCACGCACCGGCTGCTCTCCAAGGACGTCCGGTTCAAGGATCTGGGCCTCGTCGTCGTCGACGAGGAGCAGCGATTCGGTGTCGCGGCAAAGGAACGGCTGAAGCAGCTGCGCCGAGAGGTCGACGTGTTGACCCTGTCGGCCACCCCGATCCCGCGGACGCTGAACCTGGCGATGGCCGGCATCCGCGACCTGTCGGTCATCGAGACGCCGCCCGAGGATCGACTGCCGATCCAGACGCGGGTGGCCGAGGCGTCGGCAGGGCTCGTGCGCGACGCGATCCTGCGTGAACTCGATCGCGGCGGGCAGGTGTTCTACGTGCACAACCGCGTCGAAACGATCGAGGCGCAGGCCGAGCAACTGCGCCGGCTGCTGCCGGATGCGCGCTTCGTCGTCGGGCACGGGCAGATGGCCGAGGGCGCCCTCGAAAAGGTGATGATCGCGTTCGCCGCCGGGGAGGCCGACGTGCTCGTGTGCACGACGATCATCGAGTCGGGCCTCGATATCCCGAACGCGAATACGATCATCATCGACCGCGCCGACACGCTCGGGCTGGCGCAGCTGTACCAGCTTCGCGGTCGGGTCGGTCGCTCGTCGCGGCGGGCGTACGCGTACCTGCTGTATCGACGCCGCGAGCGATTGTCGGACGAGGCACGGAAGCGGCTGCAGGCGATCTTCAATGCCTCCGAACTCGGTGCCGGGTTCCAGATCGCACTGTCCGACCTCGAGATCCGCGGCGCCGGCAACATCCTCGGCGCGGAGCAGTCGGGGCACATGGCGGCCGTCGGCTTCGACCTGTACTCGCGGATGCTTGCCGAAGCCGTCGAGACGCAGAAGGCGTCGAGAGAGGGACGCGCGCCGATCGTCGTGGCGCCGCAGGCGGTGGTCGACCTACCGGTCGACGCGCACCTGCCCGACGACTACGTGCCGGAGGAGGCGCAGAAGCTCGAGCTCTACCGGCGGCTGGCACGGGCCCGGACGGCTGGCGACATCGCCGCGTTCCGGCAGGAGGTCACGGACCGGTTCGGGCCGATGCCGCCGTCGGTCACGCGGCTGGTCGAAGTCGCGGAGCTCCGGTTGGCGGCGGAGATCGCCGGCGTGTCGTCGATCTCGCGCGAAGACGGCCGGCTGGTCGTCCGGTTCGGGGGAGCCCTCACGCGGGCTGCGGCGATGCGGCTGCTCGGCGACGGTGGATTGCCTGGCGTCCGGCCTGCCGACGTGACATTCGCGTCGAACCAGGTCCGTATCCGCGTCCCGTCGGACCCACTCAAGGCCTGGGGCCTCACGCAAGCGGTGGTGGCACGTCTCCGGTCCGATCCCGTCCCGGCGTGAGCCGCGTCCGACGCGCGCGTGCTGCTCGATCGAGAGCGCGTCGTCACCTTCGTCGAAGCGACACACGAAGCGACACACGCTCGCGACGCTTGACGTAGCGCCACGAGACGGACCGCCGAGGCGCGGTCCCCGGAAGCGCGGCAAACTTGGACCATGTCACTGAGCCAAGACGCGACGCCCAACCGGGACGACCCGCCGCGCCACGACCGCCACCACGGCGGGCTGTGGTCGGCCGGCCAGCGCGGCCTGACGGTCGGGCTCGTCCTGACCATCACCCTCGTCGCGTTCGAGGCGCTCGCCGTGTCGACGGTGATGCCGATCGTCGCCGACGAGCTCCGTGGCATCGAGCTGTACGGCTGGGTCTTCACCGCGTTCATGCTCGGGTCGCTGATCGGCATCGTGCTCGTCGGTGGTCTCATCGATCGACGCGGGCTCGGCGGCCCGTTCGCCGCCGGCATCGGGCTCTTCGCGATCGGCCTGATCGTCGGCGGGCTGGCGCCATCCATGCCCGTCCTGGTGGCCGCCCGGTTCCTCCAGGGCCTCGGCGCAGGCACGGTGCCACCGATCGCGTACGTGGCCATCGGCCGGAGCCTGCCGGAGCACCT
>DATHTG010000129.1:0-1602 GCA_035463515.1 Candidatus Limnocylindrales bacterium | reverse complement strand
TCGAATCGAAGCGCGAGGCGATCCGTGTCGTCCGGTCCTGGTCCCCGGGGAGGAGGATGTACTCGGCCAGTTCGCCCGGTCCGAGTCCGATGTGGTACTGCCGTTCGCCTTCCGGGACCGCGATCCTGCGGTCTCGAGGTGCTTCGACGCGGGGTTCCGCGTTCGGCAAGACCTCTCCTCGCTCACGTGCGTGCTTCGCTGGCGCGAAACTCGGGCGAGGATAGTCCGGCGATTCTGCGAGCGTCAAGCACGGCCACGCACGAATCGTGCACGGCCGACCGCCCTCCGGAGCCGCTCGGAGGGCCGTCAGTCCACGCTCGCGGACCCCTGAGCCGCCGTCCGGTCGCCGTGCGTGGCGCCGGGCATCCGGTGGAGCCGTGCCAACCTGGTCGCCACTCGCGCCGCCAGGAGCCGCCGACCGTGCCGCCGGCGGATGATCGTCACCGCCAGCGATGCGGCCCCGATCGCCAGCAGCCCGGCGATCCCGGCTCCGGCTCCGGGCACGGCGCCGGTGGGGTCGGCAAAGGCCGCGATCCTCGCATCAGCGGGCGTCTCCGCCACATCAGCGGGGGTCGGTGACGCCGGGCCGGGCTCGGAGAGGTCGCCGAGTGCGCTCGCCAGCACGAGGTCCGCGGGATCGTCGACGACGACCGACCGGCCCGCATCGGTCAGCTCTCCGACACGGCCGATCGCGTTGATCGCGTCGCCCGGCTCGACCAGACCGAGGAGGTCCGCGGCAGCACCCGCAAGGACGATCCGCCCGGTCGCGGTCCCGTCGTCGAGCGTGAAACCGTCGGTCGAGAGGTCGAGCACAAGGCCGCCGACCCTCACGGTGGAGCCGACGAGCGTCGCGAGATCAACAAGATCCGCGTCGACGGCAGGCACGGCCGCGCCAGCCACCATCGTCGATGGCGACACCGCGCCCTTCGACACCGACGTCGCCGGTGCCCTGCTCGCAGTCACAGCGCCGCCGGTCACGTGCACATCGGCGGTCGACCGCGGCAGGATCGAGGGCCGCTTGTCCGACGCCGTCGGATACGCCGGGCGAACGATGCCGACGACCTCAGCGATACGGCCCTCGATCAGTGTCGTGTTCGGGATCTTCGCTCCGGGTTGGCCGACCACGACGAGCGTGGCCGCCCCGACGGCAAGCTCGGCGCGCCAGCGCTCACCGAGCTTGCGGACGCTGTCGACGCGACCGGTGACCGTGATCAGGCGCCACGCGTGTGACGCCGTGGCGGGACCCTGGATGCGCAACGGGGCTGGGATCGAGCCGGATCCCTTTCGCTGGATGGATCCGCCTCGGAGTCGCGGTGCGCCATACGCCGTCCCGACGCGGCCGATCACGCGGACGCGGGCGCCGACCGTCGGCGCGGCGGCGTCCTTGGGCAGGAGGATCTCGATGGCGCCACTCGCGTCTTGCACCACGATCCGCCTCCCGGAGCTGTCGAGAAGGCCCGCGCCGGCCGTCACCACTGCCTCGATCGCCACGTCGCGGTCGGACGTCCGGAGCGCCGTCGCGATCGGAACGACTGACGGAGCGGGGCGTCCCGACGCACGGGGCGACACCGCTGACGGCGTCGCTGTCGGCGCAGCGGCGAG
>DATHTG010000128.1:0-6208 GCA_035463515.1 Candidatus Limnocylindrales bacterium | reverse complement strand
AGGGTCAGTATGTTGCCACCGCCCGGTCGCGCCCTGTGCTCCATCGAGTCGGTCGACAGGCGCATCAGGTGGACCCCCATGCCGCCCGGCTTCCGGTGCAGGGGCGGGACGGACAGGTCGGGCGGCGGGACCATGACCGGGTCGAAGGCCGGCGCACGGTCCGCGAGGGTGATGACGATGTCGTCCCCATGGAGATCGGCGGTCATCTCGATCTCGCCGGGCTCGCCGCGGTAGCCGTACCGGATGATGTTGGTGGCTGCCTCATCGATCGCTTGCACGAGGTCCCCTGTGCAATCGGGCGGCGCGTCCCAACGCTCGGCGACCTCTCGAACGGCCGCGCGCAGCTCAGCGAGCCGCTCGAGATCAGCCGGGATCGAGACGTGTCCGCGGACGGCGGCCGCGTCTACGCGATCGCGGTCGACCACGCCTGGAGCTCGACGATATTGCCGTCTGGATCGGTGGCATAGCACCACGTGACGGATCTCCCGTCTGTGGTGCCCGTCGTGACGACATCGCCGAGTCGACCGCCGCCGTTCGCGAGAACCGCGTCGATCGCGGCTGCCACGTTCGGGACTTGGAATGCGACGTGCCCCCAGCCGGGTCGCGTCACGTCGGCGCCGAGCTCGGCACTCATGACGTCATAAGTGAAGATCTCGATCGTCGGTCCGGTTTCACCGTGCCCCGGAAGCCGCAAGTGTCCGCCTGTCAGGTGGGCATCCGTCAGGCCGGTCGCGGCATCGAGGGGCGCCCCCCGGATGTCGCGCTCGGGCGGGACCAGCTCGCACCCGAAGACGTCCCGGTAGAAGGCCGCGAGTCGGCGCCAATCCGCCGAGGTGACGTTGACGTGCCCGAACCTCGCGCCCTCGATCGCCGCCATCGAACCCTCCCGCCTGCCGGCCTAGGACATGCGGGCGTAGTCGGCCGTGCTGCGCTTCACGAAGCGGCCGGCGCCCTTCTGGCCCGTGAACTCGCCGTTCCGGACGATGACCGATCCGCGCGAGAGGACGACCTCGCTCGCGCCCTGGACCTGACGACCCTCGTAGCACGAGTAGTCGACGTCCATGTGGTGCGTCTTCGCCGAGATCGTGCGCGTCTTGTCCGGGTCGTAGACGACGATGTCCGCGTCGGCGCCGACGCTGATCGACCCCTTCCGGGGATACATCCCGAACATCTTGGCGGGGGCCGTCGACACGATCTCGACCCAGCGTTCCCGGGTGATCCGGCCGCCGACGACGCCGCCGTCATGCATCAGGTCGACACGGTCCTCGACGCCAGGCAGCCCGTTGGGGACCTTCCGGAAATCGCCTCGACCCAGCTCCTTCTGGCCGTGGAAGTCGAACGGGCAGTGATCGGTCGAGACGATCTGGAGGTCGTCCTTCACGAGCCCGGACCACAGGTCGTCCCAGTGGTCCTTCGGCCGGAGCGGCGGCGAGCAGACGAACTTCGCCCCCTCGAACCCGTTACCCAAGTCATCGAGCGAGAGGAACAGGTATTGCGGGCACGTCTCGGCGAACGCCATCGAGCCGCGGTCGCGGGCCGCGCGCACCTCGGCAAGGGCCTCCTTGGCCGACAGGTGGACGATGTAGACCGGGACGCCGGCCGCCTCAGCCAGCCGGATCACGCGGTTGGTCGCCTCGCCCTCGAAGACAGCCTTCCGCGCGAGCCCGTGGCCGATCGGGTCCGTGGTGCCCGCATCGACCGTGTCCTGCGCCACGACGTCGATCGCCATCCCGTTCTCGGCGTGCATCATGATCAGCCCGCCGTTCTTCGCGGTCTGCTGCATCGCCCGGAAGATCGCCCCGTCGTCGCTGTAGAAGACGCCCGGGTACGCCGTGAAGAGCTTGAAGTCCGGCACGCCCTCGCCGACGAGCTGGTCCATCTCCTTGAGCGTGTCGTCGTTGACGTCGCTCATGATCATATGGAACCCGTAGTCGGCGACCGCGTTGCCCTCGGCCTTGGCGTGCCAGGCATCGAGGCCCTCGCGAAGCGACTTCCCGCGCGACTGGACGGCGAAATCGACGATCGTCGTCGTCCCCCCGAACGCGGCGGCCCTCGTGCCCGTCTCGAACGTGTCCTTGGCGAAGGTCCCGCCGAACGGCAGTTCCATGTGCGTGTGAACGTCGATCGCGCCCGGGATGACGTACTTGCCGCTCGCGTCGATCGTCTCGTCGGCGGTCATCCCCGCGCCGGCGAGCCCCGCACCGATCGCGGCGATCCTCTCGCCATCGATCAGGACATCGGCCGACTGCGACCCCTCGGCCGTGACGACGGTGCCGTTCGCGATCAGCGTGCGCATCGAAGCGGTCCCTCCTCGGACGACGACGGCGTTGCGGTCAGGAGGGAGATGGTAGGCGAAAGGTGACGCTGCGACGGACCGAGCCCGCGGTCCGGAGGCCGTCAGGCCCGACTCAGATCCGGACCCCGAAGAGTGGTAGAACGACCTGGCGGAGCCACAGCGCCGCAGTCAATCCGCAGGCGGCGATGGCGAGCGTGACGGCGACGACGCTTTCGATGCGGACGCGGAGGTTGCGCCGGCGCGCTCCCTTGCCATCGTCCCAGTACGGGTCACGGCGACCGAGTCGGGCGATCATCAGGTCCTCCCTGGGGGTTGGGGAGAGATATGGTCCCGCAGCCCGGGTACCGATGACCACCCTGACATCTCGGCCAGTACCGGGTTCCGGCTCGTCGGCAGGCGCCCAGGGCCCTTGCCTACGTCCCCCGCGGCCGCGGCGGCGGTCGGGGTGGCTGGAGATGCACGTCGGCCGCATCAAGGAGCGTCGCCGCGCGGGGCGGGCCGCCCGGGTATTCGGCCGACGTGCTTCACCAGGAGGTCCGTCGCCGACCGCCCTGAACTGTGCATCATCGGAACGCCGGGATGACGTCCTTCCCGTACGCCTCGACCTGCTCCTCCTCGTCGCCGTTCATGAGATACATGTTGAACTGATCGACGCCGGCGTCCGCCAGCTCGCGAAGCTTCTCCACGTGCTCGTCAGCGGACCCGAGGATGCAGAACCGATCGGTGACCTCATCGCCGACGAACGCCGCATTCGACGACCCGACCTCGGCATGGTGGTGGTAGTCGTACCCGGCGCGATCCGTGATGTAGCCCGTCAGCGCGTCGGGCAGCTCCTCGCGCGGGTACTTGTTGACGAGGTCGACGACGTGGTTCGAGACCAGCGCTGGGAACCAGCGCGTCCGCTCGCGGCCCAGGTCGCGAGGGCCCACATGGGCCGGCGCGGCCGACTGGACCTTGACACTGCCGGGCTCCCTGCCGGCGGCGACCTCCGCCTCCCGAAGCTGTGCCACGAACCAGCGCACGAGGTCCGGGTCGGCCAGCTGGAGGATGATGCCGTCCGCGACGCGTCCGGTCATCGCGATCGCCATCGGACCGTACCCGGCGACCCAGACCGGGAGCGTCCAGCCTCGCGTCCACGGGAACACCAGGTCCGTTCCTTCGTACGCGATCGACTCGCCGGCGACCAGCGCCCGGATCACGCGGATCGCTTCCTCGGTGTGGGCCATCGTGATCGGTGGCTTGCCGAGCACTCGCCGCGCCGAGTCCCCTCGTCCGATGCCGAGATCCATCCGGCCGCCGCTGATCTCATCCAGCTCAGCCAGCAGCGACGCTGTCACGGATGGCTCGCGTGTGCCCGGGTTCGTCACACACGTCCCGAGGCGCAGCCGAGACGACGCACCGGCCATGAGCGTCACCAGCGGATAGGGATCGCGCCACAGCACATGGCTGTCGAACAGCCAGCCGTGGTCGAAGCCCGCTGCCTCGGCCTGGCGCGTCAGCGCCAGCGTCCGCTCGATATCGTGTTCCGGCTTGAGCGTGAACCCGAACTGCATGGTCACCTCTCCCGGGAACGGAACGGCTCAGCTGTCCTCCTCCAGACAGCTGAGCCGGCGGGGATGATAGCGCCTACGGACGCGTCAGGTCGTCGTATGCGTCGGGTCGGCGATCGCGGTAGAACTGCCACGTGTTGCGGACCTCGGCGATCTTGTCGAGATCGAGGTCGCGGACGATCAGTTCCTCATCGTGGGCATCGCCGACATCGCCGACGAACTGGCCGCGCGGGTCGACGAAATAGCTCTGGCCGTAGAAGTCGTCGTCACCGAACTCCTTCTCGATGCCCACGCGGTTGATCGTCCCGACGTAGTAGCCGTTCGCCACGGCATGGCTCGGCTGCTCGATCCGCCACAGGTACTCCGACAGGCCCCGTGACGTCGCTGACGGGATGAACACCATCTCCGCGCCATTCAGGCCGAGGGCGCGGGCGCCCTCCGGGAAATGCCGGTCGTAGCAGATGTACACGCCGACCTTGCCGACGGCGGTCTCGAAGACCGGATATCCGAGGTTGCCGGGCCGAAAATAGAACTTCTCCCAGAAGCCCTTGACGTGCGGGATGTGGGTCTTGCGGTACTTGCCGAGGTACGTGCCATCGGCGTCGATCACCGCAGCCGTGTTGTAGTAGATCCCCGATGCCTTGGCGTCCTCCTCGTACATCGGGGCGATCACGACCATGCCCGTCTGCTTGGCGAGGTCCTGCATCCGCTTCGTCGTCGGCCCGTCCGGGATCAGCTCGGTGTAGCTGTAGTACTGGGCATCCTGCACCTGGCAGAAATACGGGCCGTAGAAGAGCTCCTGGAACAGGATCACCTGGGTGCCCTGTTTCGCGGCCTCGTGGGCCCGCTCTTCGTGCTTCTGGATCATCGATTCCTTGTCGCCAGTCCAGCTGGCCTGGACGAGTGCCCCTCGGACGATTCGCGGCATCGCTATCCCTCTTCATGCCCGTGCTGACGGCGTGGCGGATGGAGACGGAGGGTACACCGCCGACGCGTTGTAATGGCCCGTGTACCAGGGCACCGGAACGATGCGCACTGACCGATACCGCGGACCGGCGACCATGGGGATGTCGCCCGAACGCCCCAGAAGTGCGGGGACGGCGAATAGCCCGGTGTTGGCAAAGACCCCCAGCCACCCGGCGACCGAAGGGTTCCAGGAGGACACCATGACGACAGATATGAGGCCGCGCTCCGAAGAGAGCAACCAGCTCGCCGATGCCGCGCGCAACGTCGCGGACCAGGCGACACAGACGGTCGAGGCGCGTGCCTCGACGACGATGGATCAGATCGCCACTGCGATCGAGGACGTCGCACAGGCGATCCGACGTGCAGGCAACGAGCTTCGCGAGGAGCAGCCGCAGGTCGCTTCGGTCGCGGAAACCGCGGCCAGCCAGGTCGAGCGAGTCGCCGGATACCTCGAATCCCACGAGCCCCGGGAGGTCTTCGACAGCGTCGAGGCCGCCGCTCGCCGGCAGCCCGCGCTGATCATCGGTGGCGGGATCGCCGTCGGTCTGCTCCTTGGGCGGCTGCTGCGCTCGGCTGCGCCGATGGATCAGCCGTCGGGCAACGGCACGGAGCTCGGTCGGACGCGGACGTCGACACGCTCCACGTCACAGACGTATGGCAGCACGGGCCGATACAGCGGCCGTTCCAGTGACAATGGCGACGCCGGTTCGTCGATCGTCGCGAGCACCTCGGTCGTGAAGGCCGGGAGCACGGTCGATACCGGCTCGACTCCCCGCTCGAAGGGGTGATCGGCATGGCCACGCGAACCGATGAACGCGGCCTCGGCGACCTCTTCGGCGATCTGAGTCGGCAACTCACGACGCTGATCCGTCAGGAGATCGAACTCGCGCGAACCGAGATGACCGCAAAGGTCACGACGGCAGGCCGCGATGCAGCGCTCGTCGGTGCCGGGGGTGCCGTCGCGTATGCCGGCGCGCTCGTCCTGCTCGGCGCCGCCGTTTTGATCCTCGTCCGGCTCGGACTCGAGGCGTGGCTCGCCGCGCTGATCGTCGGCGTGATCGCGGTGGCCGTCGGTGCAGTCCTCGTCGACCGTGGCCGGTCGCGTTTGTCGAACGTCGACATCGCGCCCGACCGCGCCATCGAGACCGCGAAGGACGAGGCCGAATGGGCCAAGGAGCAGTTGAAGTGATCGATCCCACCACCGGAGAGCGCGCCGAGCGCGATGACGACACCGAGCTCGGGGCCGACCGAGAGACCGTCGAGAAGCAGATGGAGCTCGAGCAGACCCGAGAGGAGCTGCACGAGACGGTGGAGGCGATCGGCGACCGTCTGACCCCAGCAGCGATCGCCGAGAACGCGAAACAGACCGTCCGCGACGCGACGGTCGGAAAGGTTG
>DATHTG010000127.1:0-5053 GCA_035463515.1 Candidatus Limnocylindrales bacterium | reverse complement strand
CGAGGCGACCGGAGATGCGTCGGCCGTCTTCGACGACGTCGTCAGGTGGCTGCGCGACGCGGTCGAGCGGGCCATCTCGCACGGCGTCGCACGCGAGCGGCTGATCGTCGACCCCGGCATCGGCTTCGGGAAGGGCACCGCCGAAAACCTCGAGCTGCTCGGGCGGCTCGCTGAGCTGAAGGCGGCGCTCGGCGGGCTGCCGGTGCTCGTCGGGACGAGCCGGAAACGATTCCTCGGCGAGCTCCTCGACGGGGCGGGCGCGGACGACAGGGTCGAGGGCACGGCCGCAACCGTGGCCCTCGCCATCGCCGCCGGCGCCGACGTCGTGCGTGTCCACGACGTGGCGCACATCGCCCGAACCCGCCGCGTCGCGGATGCCATCGTGCGCCGATGAGCCGCTACGACGACCGCCTCAGCCTCCTGGGCATGCGCTTCGACGCACGTCACGGCGTGCTGCCGCACGAGAAGGTCGAGCCGCAGCCGTTCGAGGTGGACCTCGTGCTGCACGCCGACCTGGGGCGAGCCGCGGAGACCGATGTGCTGGACGCCACCGTGGACTACGCCGCGCTCCACGAACTGGTGCGGGCCATCGTCACCGGGCCGAGCCGCGACCTCATCGAAGCGCTCGCGGGCGCGATCGCGCGGGCCGTGCTGGCGGCCACAGACCCGGGGCTGGTCGCGGCGGTCGAGGTTCGCGTCCGCAAACCGGAGGCGCCGCTGGACGGCGAGGTGGAGACCGTCGAGGTGACGCTGGTCCGAAGCCGAGAGGACTAGCGGCTGCGGGGCATCACGCCCAGCTCGACGTCGACCTCACGTGTGGAGTTGTCGCTCAGGACCCTCAGCGTGATCGTGTCCCCCGGGCTGTGCTCGACCATGAGCAGGGAGAGGTCTGCATCGGCGCCGATCTGTTCGCCCTCGATGGCGACGATGATGTCGCCCTCGCGCAGTCCTGCCGCCTCTGCCGGGCTCCCGGCGATCACGGCCGACTGCCCGCCCGACGCCTGCACCAGCGCGCCGTATTCCACCGGCAGGCCGAGCTCTTCGGCGACCGCCGGGCTGATCGGCTGGTAGTAGACGCCGATCCACGGGCGCGCGATCTCCGCGCCGTCGATAGCCTGCTGCATGATCGGTCGCGCGACGTCGATCGGGATCGAGAAGCCGATCCCCTGCGCATCGGTGCTGACGGCGGTGTTCACGCCGATGACCTGGCCCGCGCTGTTCACGAGCGGTCCACCGGAGTTCCCCGGGTTGATGGCCGCATCGGTCTGGATGAGGTTGTTCAGCTGGTCGCTGCTGGTCTGCGAAGGTCCCGACGCCTGGATCCGACGACCGAGCCCGGACACGACGCCGGTCGTGACCGTGTTCCTGAAGTTGCCCAGCGGGTTGCCGATGGCGATGGCGAGCTGACCGGGCTCGAGCCCCTCGGAGCTGCCCAGCGGCGCGGCCGGCAGGTCCTGGGCGTCGATCGTCACGATCGCGAGGTCTGTAAGGGTGTCGACCCCATAGACCGTGCCGGAGAACTCTCGACCGTCCATGAGCTCCACGATCAGCTCCTCGGCCTCCTCGACGACGTGGCGGTTCGTGAGGATGTATCCGTCCTCGTCGTAGATGAAGCCGGATCCCGAGCCGGCCTGGCCGAGGAGCCCGTTGCTGCGGCTCTGAATCGTGACGACTGCGGGCGCCACGCGGTCGACCGCGGTGATGACGGCGCTCGACTCGTCGATCGTCACGTCGCTGACCGTGCTCGCATCCACGGGCGTCTCCGTCGCGGCGCGCGACGCGGGCTCGGCGAGCAGGTTCGAGACACCAACCGCGGAGAGTGCGCCCGAGACGATTCCCGCGACGACCGCGACCGCCACGACGGCCATCGCACCAGGCCCCCGCCGCACGACGACCCGCTCGGCGGGCTGCGGGGGACGGGTCGACCATGCCGGGGCAGCCTGCCACGAACCCCGGGCGGGGTCGCGAGCCGGCTCAGGCCCGTAGTGCTGAACTTCAACCGGCTCGGTTCGGTCGGGATCGCGTGGGTCGGAGTTGGATCTCATCGGTGCTGTCAGTTCCGCTGCTGGTTGCCTCGCTGGGCGGGCAAGGTCACCCTATGGTTCCCGGATTGCGCGCAGCACGACTGCTGCGTGAAGTTTCGTTGACCTTGGCCGGCGCCGCCTCCGGCTCCGGGAGCGGCATGCGGGGCAGCGTGATCCGGACCTGCGTGCCCACGCCGACCTCGCTGGCGAGGTCGATCTCGCCGCCGTGCATCTCGACGATGGAGCGCACGATGGCAAGGCCGAGCCCGCTCCCGGACGCCCTCGCGTCTCCGGTGTTCGTCCCGCGGTAGAAGCGCTCGAAGATGCGCGGGAGCTCGTCGGCCGCGATCCCGGGACCCGTGTCGCGAACCTCGACCAGAACGTTGTCCTCCCGGTCCTGCACCAGGACCGATACGGCGCCATCGCGCGGGGTGAACTTCAGCGCGTTGCCGACGAGGTTGGTCATGGCCTGCACGATCCGCTCGCGGTCGAAGCGCAGGTCGACGGGCTCCGCCGGCACGACCGAGTCGAGCGCGACGCCGCGCTCCACGGCGACCTCCGACAGCGCCTGAACGACCGCCTGCACGGGGTCGCGCAGGTCACCCTCCCGCATGTCGAGCGGGAAGATGCCCGCATCGATCCGGGACAGGTCGAGCAGGTTCGTGCTCAACCACTCGAGCCGCCCGATCTGCTCGATGGATCGGCCGAGGAACTCCTGGCGCGTGACGTCGTCGATCTTGCCGTCGCGCTGGAGCTCGGTGTACAGGCGAAGCGCCGCGATCGGCGTGCGCAGCTCGTGGCTCACGTCGGCGACGAACTCGCGAAGGCGGTCGCGGTCCGCCTCCAGCACGCGGAGCGTGCCGGACAGGCGATCCGCCATCACGTTGAACTGCTGGCCGAGCTCGTCGATCTCGAGCACGCCCGACCGCGCCGCGCGCTCGTCGAGCTGTCCCTGCGCCACGCGACCGGCGACCCGCCGCAGACGGGCGATCGGGACGGTCAGGCTCCGCGCCGCGACGATGCCGGTGATGAGCGACGCGGCCAGCGCGAGCACGCCCGCGCCGATGAGCGCGCTGCGGATCTGCTCGAGCGTCTGGACGCGCGCAGAGTAGAAGTCGCTGACCGTGACCGCGTACTCCACGACGCTTCCATCCGGCAGGCCGAGCTCGACGCCGTCGGTGAGCGGATCGACCTCCGTGTCCGGACTGAGACCCTGTGCCTCCAGCGTCGCGGTATCCCTCGGCGACTCGCGGGCGACGACGACCCCGAGGTCGTTGACGATCGTCACCGTCGCGTTGAAGAGCCGGGCGGCCAGCGCGGCCACCTCCGGGGCGATCCGCGCGTCGCGCAGCTCGCGGACCTGTGCCGTGGCACGCCCGGTCGGGTCGTTGCCGACGCGGGTGACCGTCTCCTGCAGCTGCAGCCCCACCGAGACCAACGCCGTTTCCACGCGCTGCTCGGTCTGGGCCAGGAAGTAGCCCGGCAGGATCTGCTGGATCGCGATGCCCGACGTGAGCAGGCCCACGAGCGTCACGATCGCGAGGGTCAGCACCAGGCGGGTGTTGAGCCGTGCGGCCCATGCGGCGACGCCGCGAGGATGGAAGCTCGACCAGTCCGGCGAGGAGCGCGATGGAGCGGGGGGCTCAGTCCTCGGCGAAGGCATAGCCCACGCCCCTCACCGTCCGGATGTAGCGCGGGTGCGACGGGTCCGGCTCGACCTTGTCGCGGATGTGGCTGATGTGGACGTTGATCGTCCGCTCGTCTTGCTCGAGCGCGTCGTCATAGTCGCGGACCAGCTCCAGCAGCTGGCCGCGTGTGAACACCCGACCCGGGCGGGCGGCGAGGTGACGCAGCAGGTCGAACTCGGTGGTGGTGAGGCCGATGCGGTCCTGGCCGCGTGTCACGCGCCGGCGCTCGAGGTCGATCACGAGGTCGCCGCGGCGAAGGGTCCTGCCGGTCTGCGTGTCGGCCAGCTCCCCGTAGGCTCGGCGCAGCAGGGCCTTGATCCGGCTTACCAGCTCCCGGACGCTGAACGGCTTCACGAGGTAGTCGTCGGCGCCCATCTCCAGCCCCACGACCTTGTCCACCTCGTCGGCGCGCGCGGTCAGGAAGAGGACGGGCGCATGGGTCTCGCGCCGCAGCTGTCGCAGCACCTCGAAGCCGTCGATGCCGGGAAGCCGCACGTCGAGCACGACGAGGTCCGGGGCCGCGTCAGCGAAGTTGGCCACCGCATCCTCGCCGGTCGGCTGGACCGTCACGGCGTAGCCTTCACGCTCGAGCGCGACCTGGACGCCGCGCGCCACGGCGGGCTCGTCCTCGACGATCATGATCGTGCCTGCGGCCATGCGCGAAGTATAGGAACGCACATTCGCAGCCCCCGGGTGCCGGCCCGATGAAGAATCCTTCACCGTCAGTCGCGAAGGGCGGCCTCGAGGACCGGGTCACGGCCCGCCAGGAAGTCCTCGGCCGTGGCCTCGACGAGCACGTCCGGCTCGATGGTGAGCCGAGGGTCATCGGGCTCGGCAAACTCCCAGTACCGGGTGCTGACTCCGACCTGCATGGGCACGGGCAGCGCGTCCATGCGGACCTGGGTGACGTCGTCCCAGAAGTTCAGACCGCCCGCCATCGGCTCGCCGATGAAGACCGCATCCGTGCGCCCCTCGATCTCGGTCGCCAGGTTGGAGGCGGCCGAGAAGGTCACCCGGTCGATGAGCACGCGCAGCTCGCCTGGATGCTCCTCGGCGAAGTCCTGAATCAGCTCGAGCAGCGAGCCGTACGTCCCGTTGTCGCCACCGGGGTTCTGGCGAAGGTCGAGCACCAGCCGCCGGACCGTGCCGGCCTCCACCAGCTCGCGCGCCAGTGAGGTGCTCGGCGTGACGACGTTCCGGTAACGGACGTACAGCACGCCGCCATCCAGCTCGCGGACGGTCATCGGCTCCGGGTCGGCGAGATAGGCGAGACGGTCGTTCGCCGGCAGCCGATGCGGCGTTCCGTCGCCGAGCCACGCGACGTAATCGTCGAAGGGGATC
>DATHTG010000126.1:0-2644 GCA_035463515.1 Candidatus Limnocylindrales bacterium | reverse complement strand
CTCCGGGCGCGCTGGCGGTGGGCCGGCAGCGCCCAGGCCGACGCGGTGTTCGCCCTGTCCGAGGCGGGCGGGACGCTGATCGACCTCGGGCCTCGAGTCAGCGATGACCCGGATGCCCTGTGCCGCGCCGAGCTCCGGCTCGAGGGACCGCGTGGGTCATGGACGGTGCGCTTCGCGTCGACCGTCTACGACGAGCCGCGAGCGCTGTACTGGGACACCGAGGGACTGCTCGTCGTGTCCTACGGCTTCCATACGTACGGCCTCGAGGCGATGGCCGGCGAACGACGATGGGAGCACCGCTCCGCGACGCCGATCATCGCGCTCTTCGGCTCACCACGGCTGCGCCATGTCCTCGTCCAGGCCGAGATCGAGACGTTCGCGCTCGAGCCGGACGGGTCCGTGGCGTGGCGCGTCGCCCATTCGGATGTCGTGACCGCGGCGGACCTCATCGGTGGCCGCCTGGTGCTGACCGGGTTCGACGGGCAGCTCAACGCGCTCGATCCGGCGACCGGCCGCCCGGCGGTCTGATGTGGACGAGCGGTGGATAAGTCGAGGGTCGACCCGGACATTCGTGGACGAGCCCCGTTGACCCGCATCGGTCGGCGCCCGTAGCGTATCGGGCAGCCCGGAGGGGCCGAACGATACTAACGGCGGCGATCGCATCAACGCCCACGTGTCGTGGAGGTTCCTTCGGGCCCTTCCATGTCCGGGACCGGCCGAAGCGGCATCTGCCGCTATAGTCGCCGCCGTGACACCGCTGATCCCGATCGCCGTGGGCCTGGTCGCGCTCGCCGTCGGGGTGGCCATCCTGCGATCGTTCGGGTCGGGCTGCCGGGTCGGCCGCGTCCTCGCCGTCGCGCCGGTCGTGTCCGTCGCCGAGGCTCGTGAGCTTGCCGCCGGTCCGCCGCGGTTCGTCGCGATCCAGGGCCGGATCGACGCTGCCGACGAGTTCGAGGACGACGCACATCGACCGCTGGTGCTGCGTCGCGTCCGGTTCCAGCTGGGTGGCCGAGGCGGCTGGCGGACGATCGACGAGCAGCGCCAGGCCGTCGACTTCGAGCTCCGCGAGGGGCTCGACGCGATCGGCATCGACCACACCGCGCTGGGCGACGGCCTCGTCGTCCTGCCACGCGTTTCGACCGGAACGGCCGCAGACGCCCCGGATCGCGTCCCGACCGATACTCCGCCCGCCACGCCCTTCCGCCTCCGCATCGAGCAGGTCTCTTCTGTCGAGCACGCGCTGGTCGCCGGCGTGCCCGCCACGGATCCGTCGACCGGCACGATCCGCATGACCGCCGGCCTCGGCCGGCCGTTGATCCTCACCACGCTCGAGCGAGACGAGGCGATGCGCGTGCTGACGTCCGATGCGCCACGCCGGCCGGTGATGGCCGTGGCGGCCCTCGCCCTCGGTGTCGTCAGCCTCAGCCTCGGCCTCCTGTGGGCGCTCGTGTCCGCTGTGACCCGGACGGCCCTCGCGGCGTCGCCGGAACCGAGCGCAGTGGTCGGTGGCGATCCGCGCAGCAGTGGGCAGGGACCCGGGCTCGTGGGCGATCCGCTGACGGCCATCGTGCTGGTGCTGGTCATCGGCGTCGGGACCGCCGTGGCGACGACGCTCTATGTGCGGTTCACCGGCGGTCGACGCGCCTGATCGGTCGTCCGGGACCATCGACCTATTGGCAAGAACTGTGAGATAGCGACACTCGACGCCGTGGACTTCACAGTTCTTCCATAGACATGTCGACACAGCTCCCGCCTCGACCGATCGACGCGACGCTCTCCGTCACCAAAGCGGCGCGCTTGCTGGGCGTGCACCCGAACACGGTGCGCGCCTGGAGTGACGCCGGCCGCCTGCGGTTCTATCGGATCAACCCACGCGGCGACCGTCGCTACCGTCTCGGCGACCTGCAGCGGTTCCTCGCGGTCGCAGAGCGCGGGGCCGTTGCACCAGCGCGTGGGTCGCCGGGGTCGGTCCGGCGCCCGTTCGACGCAGTCAGGGGCGCGGACGCCCGACTCGACCTCGTCCCTGTCGAACCCGAAGAGACGACGCGGCATCGGCGGGACCTGGCGCTGCTCGACTCGATCGCCCGCGAGCCCTTCGGTCAGACGAGTCTCGAGGAGGACCTCGACCGGGTCGCCGACCGCCTGCGCGCGACGACCGACCGCGCCCTGGTGGCGATCTGGGAGCGCCGCGGTGACCGACTCGTACCGGTGTCCGTCGCCGTCCCATCGGGAACGACCGCGCCCCGCCTTCTGGACCTGCCAAGGGGTTTCGGTGTCCTCGGTCAGGCGATCGAATTCGCCACGTCCCGACGATCACGCAGCGCCGACGAGGCGCCTGGTGCGTCGGCCGTGGTGGCCGGCGGCAGCGACCGCGTCACGACGACCGTCCTTCCTGGCGACCGAGAGGAGCTCGCGGCTGCGATCCCGGGCCGCGACGGGCCGTGGGGCGCGGTGCTGGTCGTCGCGGGAGCGGGCGAACGCTTCGATCCCGCCGACCGGGATCTCGTCACGGTCGTCGCCGACGCGATCGGCGCGATCGTCGGCGTCGTGCGTCGCGAGGAGGAGGTCGCGCATCTCCTCCACCGAGCCGAGGCACTGCGCCGTGTCGCGGCCGACATCGGCAGCGGGCTGGACCTCGATCGCA
>DATHTG010000125.1:0-3225 GCA_035463515.1 Candidatus Limnocylindrales bacterium | reverse complement strand
GCCCGGCAGCCGAAGTCTACCGAGGGGGCGGAGGCGCTAGCGCAGGTCCGACGTGGCGGCCATCAGGCGAGGGCTCTCGCCGAGGACCTCGATGAACTGGACCTCGGACTCGAGCTCGTCGCCCGTCGGATAGACGGTCGGCGCGTTCGGGGCCGCCGTCGAGCCCCTGCTGGTGGCGAGGTCGGTGGCGACCTGGGTGGCCACGCCGACGAGCGCGAGGACCATCGCCGCCGCGACGGCCGGCGCCCGAAGCGAACGCATCGCGGCGCTCCGGCGCGGGACGGCGAAGGGGCGGCTCGGTCGCTCGGCCGGAGCCTCGCGGAGGAGCCGCGTGAACTCCCGGAGGTCGGACTCGAACGCACGGCACTCGGCGCAGTAGGCGACGTGCGAGACGCGCCGCGCCCGCTCGAGCTGCGAGAAGTCGCGGTCGAGCTCGAGCGCGATCTGCGCGCGAACCCGCTCACAGGTCGCCGGTCGGAGTCCGTATCCCATGTGACGTATGACGACGAGGGGGCCGGAGAGTTAGAGCTTCGAGGGCGCCGAGGCGGGCTCCGTGGCCAGCGGCCGCAGCACCTCGGCGAAGTGACAGGCACTCGGGTGCCCGTGGCCATGGTCGATCAGCGGTGGCTCGACCTCCGCGCAGATCTCCTGGGCCTTCCAGCAGCGGGTCCGGAACCGGCAGCCCGAGGGCGGATTCGCGGGACTGGGCACGTCGCCCGTGAGGATGATCCGCTGGCGCTTGCCGCGCAGGTTCGGCGACTCGATCGGGGTGGCCGAGAGCAGCGCCTGCGTGTAGGGGTGCGTCGGCTCCTCGTAGATCTCGTGGCGGGTGCCGAGCTCGACGATCTTGCCGAGGTACATGACGGCGACACGGTCGGAGATGTGGCGGACGACCGACAGGTCGTGCGCGATGAAGAGGAACGTGAGCCCGAACTCCTTCTGGAGGTCGCCGAGCAGGTTCACGACCTGCGCCTGGATCGAGACGTCGAGGGCCGAGACCGGCTCGTCGAGGACCATCATCGACGGGTTGAGCGCGAGCGCGCGCGCGACGCCGATGCGCTGGCGCTGGCCGCCGGAGAACTCGTGCGGGAAGCGGTTCGCGTGCTCTGGGCTCAGGCCGACGGTGCGGAGCAGCTCGTCCACGCGCAGGGCGCCCTCGCGGCCCCGGTAGACGCCGTGGATGCGCAACGGCTCCGAGACGATGTTGCGGACGGTCATCCGCGGGTTGAGCGATGCGTAGGGATCCTGGAAGACGATCTGCAGCTCGCGTCGCACGGGCCGCATCTGACGGCGGCTGAAACCAGTGATGTCCCGGCCGTTGAAGACGATCGTGCCGGCGGTGGGCTCGGTCAGCTTCATCACCGTGCGGCCGAGCGTCGTCTTCCCGCAGCCGGACTCGCCGACGACGCCCAGCGTCTCCCCCCGGCGCACGGTCAGGTCGACTCCGTCGACGGCCTTCACGGTGCCGACCGTGCGCTTCAGCAGCCCCCCGCCGATCGGGAAGTGCTTGACGAGCCCCTCGACCCTGAGGAGGTCGTCGCTCTCCGGGCTGGGGGCCGTGTCGACGGCGTTGTCCACGGCGGCACCGGTCATGCGGAGTCCTCGGCGCCGATGCCGACCACGTGCGCCTCCACCAGCTCCTCGGCGAAGTGGCAGGCGGAGAGGTGGTCGCCGCCCTCGCCGAACGCACGCAGGGGCGGGATGTCCGTGCGGCAGACGACGCGGCCACGCGAGTGCAGGCAGCGGGGATGGAACGGGCAACCGGGCGGCGGCGAGATCATGCTCGGCGGCTGACCGGGGATCGGCTGGAGCATCTCCTGGTCGACGTCCACCCGCGGCAGGCTGTTCATCAGGCCGACCGTGTACGGGTGGCGCGGCGAGTTGAAGATCGTGAAGACGTCGGCGAGCTCGACGACGCGCCCGGCGTACATCACGCAGACGCGGTCGGCGAGCTCCGCGATCAGGCCCAGGTCGTGCGTGATCAGGATCGTTGCGGCGTTCGTCTCGCGCTGGGCGGTCCGCAGCACCTCGATGATCTGCGCCTGGATCGTCACGTCGAGCGCGGTCGTCGGCTCGTCGGCGATCAGCATCGACGGCTGGTTCGCGATCGCCATCGCGATCATGCCCCGCTGGCGCATCCCGCCGGAGAACTCGTGCGGGTACTGGCCGAAGCGCTGCTCGGGGTTCGGGACGCCGACGATGCGGAGCAGCTCGACGGCACGCTCATTCGCGTCGTCGTCGCTCGCGTTCGAGTTGTGCGCGAGCACGGCCTCGGCGATCTGCGACCCCACCGTGAGCACCGGGTTCAGCGACGTCATCGGGTCCTGGAAGATCATCGCGATGTCGCCGCCCCGCACGTCGCGGAGGTCCTTCTTGGACATGGTCAGGAGGTCGCGGCCCTTGAAGAGCGCCTGCCCCGCGAGCACCCGGCCAGGCGGCTTGGGGATCAGGTCGAGCATCGTCATCACCGACACGCTCTTGCCTGCGCCCGACTCCCCGATCACGCCGAGGATCTCGCCGGGGAAGACGTCGTAGTTGACGTCGGTGACGGCCTTGACCACCCCGTCCTCGGTCCCGAACTCGACCGTCAGGTCGCGGATCGAGAGGACGGGCTCAGGCACGGACCCTCCGCTGGGTCGGGTCGAGCGCGTCGCGGAGCCCGTCGCCGACGAAGTTGACGGCGAGGGCGATGATCACGATCACGAGGCCCGGGAAGGTGACGAGCCACCACGAGTCGAGCCCCTGCGTCTGGCCGTCCGCGATCAGCTTGCCGAGGGCCGGGGTCGGGGGCTGAATGCCGAAGCCGAGGACCGAGAGCGCCGCCTCGACGAGGATCGCCGCGGCGAGGATCAGGGTCATCGCGACGATGATCGGCCCAACCGCGTTCGGCAGGAGGTGCTTGACGATGATCCGGGCGTCGCCCGCGCCGGCGGCCTTCGCGGCCTCGATGAACTCCTTCTCGCGCAGGGACAGGAAGACGCCTCGGACGATCCGGGCGAGACCCGTCCAGAAGAGGAGCGCGAGGATGATGCCGACCCGGACGGGGTCGCCGTTCCCGAGGAACACCGACGCGGTCAGGAGCACCGCGAGGGTCGGCAGGGTCAGGATCAGGTCGGTGAAGCGCATGAGGAGGTTGTCGACCACGCCGCCGTAGTAGCCGGCGATGGAGCCGATCGTCGTCCCGATCAGCGTGGTCAGGCCGGCGACGAGGAGCGCCACCCAGAG
>DATHTG010000124.1:0-2203 GCA_035463515.1 Candidatus Limnocylindrales bacterium | reverse complement strand
CGTCGAGCAGCTGCGGGAAGACACCGCGATCGCGGCTGCCGACACTCTCATGCTGACGGTCCCCAACCAGCTCGGCGTCGACTACAACGCCCACGTCATCGAGAGCGTCGTCAAGCTCGTCGCGCCCGCGTTGGGCTGGCGATAGGGAAGGGCGCGCTGGCAGCCAGCCCTACACTTGACCGGTGACGACGATCAAGCCGGCGGTCGAACTGGCCGCCAGGGCCGCAGTGGCGGCACGGACCGAGGAGCTGTTCCGGGCCTCCGGTGCCCTCCGGGAGGGCCACTTCCAGCTCAAGAGCGGTCGCCACGGCGACGCCTATGTCGAGAAGTTCGCGGTCCTCGCCGACCCGGCTGCGACCAGCGAGCTCGTCGGCTACTGGATCGCCGTGATCCGCGCGGAGGGCGAGGTCGACGCCGGCGGGCGACGCTTCGTCGATCTTGTCGCGGGGCCGACGACGGGCGGCGTGATCCTGGCGTTCGAGACCGCGCGCCAACTCGGGACGCTCGGGATCTTCGCGGAGGAGGTCACCGATGCCGATGGTGGCGCGCGGCGTGAGTTCCGCCGCGGGTTCTCGATCCTCCCCGGCGAGCGCGTCCTGCTGGTCGACGACATCCTGACGACCGGCGGGTCGCTGCTCGCGATGATCCCCGCGGTCGAAGCCCTCGGCGGCGAGATCGTCGAGTGCCTGGTCCTCGTCGACCGTAGCGGAGGTCGGCAGACGCTCACCTCCCCGACGAGCGGGCGGTCGTACCCGCTCCGTGCGCTGTGGCAGCTCGACCTGCCGACCTACGAGCCCGGCGCGGCGACCTGCCCGCGATGCGCCGCGGGCGATCCGCTCCACGTGCCGGGGAGCAGCGGGACCGTCGCGAGCCCTGTCCCAGGCTGACCCGTGGATCGCCGTACCGGCACGCTCTTCGCCGTGCTGTTGATCGGTGTCGTCGGTGCGACGGCGCTCGCCGCGATCCTCCTTGCCGAGCCATCCGGTCCCGATCTGCCGCCCGGGATGGAACAAGTGACCGGTGTCGTGGTGGCGGTGGACGCGGTCAGCCTCTCGGACGTCCGTGGGTTCACGCTCCGGCGGCCGGGTGGCGAGCTCATCGAATTCAGTCTCCGGGCGCTCGAGGACGGGACGAGATTCGCCCCGGGCCATCTCGCCGAGCATCAAGCGACTGCGGATCCGATCCGCGTCACGTTCCTACGCGAAGACGATGAGCTTCTCGCGATCCGTCTCGAGGACGCCCCACGCTGATCGCGCCGGCTATTCGACCTCGGCCATCGCGGCGTCGAGCTCCGCGTCGCTGAAGATCAGCATGAACGAGTGGGTCACCACCCCATCGCGGTCGACGACGAAGACCCACGGCTCGGTCGGCAGATGCCACTCGTTCGTGGCCTGTGTCGCCGTGAGGTTTCCGTTCGCGTCGAGGACCGGCTCGAGCTGGCCATCGACGTCCTTGAGGAGATATGGCTCGACGTTGATCACCGTCACCTTCGGGTGGCGCTCGGCGATCGGCTTGAGGCGGTCCAAGGTCGGCCCGCATTGCTGGGTGACGCAGAACTTCGGTGTCGCGAAGGCGACGACGAATGGCTCCTTCGCCGCCACCGCCTGCGCGATCGATGTTTCGTAGAAGGCTGTGACGGGCTTCGGGTCCGTCGAGATCTTTGACACGTCACCGCCGACCTGGTCGAGCGTCGGCGTCTGCGATGCCGGAGCCTTGTCGCCGACCGACACGACGTCGCTACTCGGCTGGACGTCCATCGTGGTTCGGATCACCTCGGCATCGCCGCCGGGCGGCGTGGTCGTGAACTCCACGCCGTATAGACCCGACGTCGGCGGGCCGATGTCCGCGACGTAGACACCGACGCGCGGCTCGATCGCCCAGACGAACGTCGCGCTGGCCTCCGCCACCGGCTTCGCGGGATCGCCACCAAGATCGAAGAGCCTGACGATCGCTGACCGGTCCGGCTTCGCGACGGGCACGTTCTGGTCGTCGAGGAACGAGAACATGAGCCGTGTCGGCCCGCAGGTGACGCTGCCCGGCGGGTTGATGATCTGCGGGAAGACGGTCGGCCGCTGCGCACCGACATCCCAGCCGTCCGGCACGCCTTCGGGCTGTGGCGATACCGGGCACGAACCCGCGACGGGCGACGGCTGACCGGCGCTCGCCGGCGGCACGCTCGGCGCGGGCGCGGTGCTCACCGTGG
>DATHTG010000123.1:0-3958 GCA_035463515.1 Candidatus Limnocylindrales bacterium | reverse complement strand
AGAGATCCTCTGCGACCGGTTGGCGATCATGGACCATGGGCGGATCCTCGAGATGGGCACGGTCGAGGAACTCGTCTCGAAGCATTTCCAGGAGCGGACGGTGCGTTTCGACCGGCTGGACGGTCTGCGTCGCGAGGAGCTGGCGGGATTGCCGGCGGTGTCGTCGGTCAAGGAGGACGCCGACGAGGTCCTGATCTACACGCGCGACCCGGGGCGGACGATCGGCGGTTTGCTCGATCTGGCCGATTCGCGCGGGCTCGAGCCGCAGAACCTCTCGATCCGCCGGGCGACGCTCGAGGACGTCTTCCTCGACCTGACCGGCCGAGCACTCCGGGACTGACGATCGATGTCGCCGCTCCTCGCCCTCACGGTCGCCAATATCAAGAGCTACGTCCGCGACCGTGCCGCGCTGTTCTGGACGCTCGCGTTCCCGCTGATCTTCATCTTCATGTTCGGTTTCATCTTCCAATCGGGCGGCGAGAGCCGCCTGACGCTCGGCTGGGTCGATGAGGACACGTCACCGGCAGCCTCGCAGCTGCGCGACGGCTTCGCTGCGCAGGAGGGGACCAAGCTCGTCGATGCCGCCAAAGACGCTGCGCTCGGCCAGATGCGGCAAGGCGACGTCGATGGGGTGATCCTCGTCCCGGCCGGGTACGGCGAGGCGGTCGCGGCCGGGGCCGGCGGGACCGGCGGTCCGACATCCATCGTCGTCTACACCGATCCTTCGCGCGCCAACCTGGTGGCGTCGGTGTACCAGTCGGTCCAGGCGGTCCTCGGCGTCGTGAACCTGGGCGGTCGACCGCCGCTGGTCGTGCCGCAGCCGGAGACGCTCCAGACCGAGAACCTCAACTTCATCAGCTACTTCGTGCCCAGCATGCTCGGGTTGTCCGTGATGCAGGTCGGCATCTTCGCTGCCATCCCGCTCGTGGCCGATCGCGAGAAGCTGATCCTCAAGCGGCTCGCCGCGACGCCGCTGCGGCGCTGGCAGCTCGTCGGATCGAACGTCCTGATGCGGCTGCTCATCGCGCTGACCCAGGCCGTGATCATCATCGGGGTCGGGGTGGCGGTCTTCGGTGTCCAGATCGTGGGGTCGCTGCTGCTGGCGGGCGCGTTCATCGCGCTCGGCGCGATGACATTCCTGGCGCTCGGCTACGTCCTCGCCTCGTTCGCGCGGACCGAGGACTCGGCCAACGGGATGACCAGCGTCGTCCAGTTCCCGATGATGTTCCTGTCGGGCACGTTCTTCCCGCTCGAGCAGATGCCCGATTTCCTGCGCACGATCGCGCGGGCCATCCCGCTCACGTACCTTTCCGACGCTCTTCGTCAGGTCATGGTCGGCGGCGCGGCATTCGCCCCGTTGTGGATGTGTGCGCTCGTCCTCGTCGCGTGGTTGGTGATCTGTTTCGTGATCGCGTCGCGGACGTTCCGCTGGCAGTAGCGGGTCATGGCCGCGGTTCGCGGTTCGCGGTCGGAAGTTCGCGGTTCGCGTTTCGTCCGTCATCCGGTCACCCGGTGACCCACCTGACCGGTGAGCCCGCCGTCGGATCGGTTCGTTCCCCCTTTCGGTCACCCGGTGACCCACCTGACCGCTGAGCCCGCCGTCGGATCGGGTGGTCCGCCGTCTCGGTCACCCGGTGAACACAGCGGACGGCGGGAGGTGCGGACAGAGCTGGTTCGTCCGTCGTGGCGGTCACCCGGTGACACGATGGACCGCGAAGGCGACGGTCGCGCCGGTCCAGCCGGCATTCCGGTCGCCCGCTGACCCATCGGCGGTGTCAGCGAGAGACCCGAATCGCGCTACCAGCGCTCCTCGTGCACGAGCTCCTCGAGCGACCGCCGACCGCCGCCTTTCAGCGGCCGGGTGAGCTCTGAGGGATCAGCCGGGTAGCCGAATGACAGCAGGAACTCGCAGTGATGATCCCCGGGATAGCCCAGGAGCTCGCGCGCGAGGTCGTGCCGATACACGGTCGCCGGCACGCTGCCGATGCCGAGCTCCCACGCCGTGAGGATCATCTCGTCGGCCGCCATCCCCAGGTCGAACATCACGGAGAGCGGGGCGCCGGTCTGCGACGGGTCGGGCGTCACGAGCGCGATCGCGGCGGCGGCCCCGGCGAGATGCCCGGCCCACGGCCCGACTTCGGCAAGCTGGCGGAGGTGCCCACGGTCCCGGCACACGATGAACGCCCAGCGCTGTTGGTTCTTGGAGCTGTTCGCGCGACGCCCGGCCTGGAGTATCCGGTCCAGGTGGGCGTCATCGAGCGGCCGATCGGCGAAGCGACGCACCACGCGGCGCGACGACACGGCGTCCCACACGGACATCCGCCGCTCGTCACCCTCCGTCATCGCGAGATGACCCGAAACCTCAACCGAGCCCCGGCTCGTCGGCCGTGGCGAGTGCCTCGACGTCGATCCGCCTCGTCGCGCCGGGGAGTGCCACCTCGACGAGCGTTCGAAGCCCGCCCTGCACCGTGTCGTCCGCCGAGAGGCGCTCCTCTGCCGCCGGGACGCGCTGCGCTTGGGTGGCAGCCGCCAATGACGCTGCGTGGAGCGGGCTGAGCGGCCCGTCGAGTGTGGTCGCCAGGAACCGCGCGACCTCCGCTCGATAGCGCGCGTCCTCGTACAACCACGAGTGCTGGCCACCAGGGACCACCAGTGTCTCGACCGGCGCGGCGGAGGGGTCGCCCGCCCGCGCCCGCCGAGCCGCGGCCGCGAGCCGCGCAAGATGGGCGACGGGGACGACGTCGTCGGCATCGCCGTGGACCAGCAGGATCGGGCCTCGGTACCGTGCGATGGCGGCAGTCGCGCTGATGTCGTCGACGACGTGGCGCCGAGGGCGGAGGTACACGCGCGTCGTCAGCCAAGCCAGCGGGTACGCGATCGGGTCCGGGATCGGCAGACGCGCGAGGCGGAACGTCTGCCGCGTGAGCCGATAGGGATCCGCCGGCGCCGAGGTGGCCACGACGGCAGCCACGCGGTCGTCGGCCGCGGCCGCCAGGATCGCACCGATCGCGCCCATCGAATGCCCGGCGATCGCGCCGACGGTCACCTCCGGACGCTCGATGAGTGCCTCGAAGGCGGCGAGCGCGTCGGTGCCGAATTCGCCGGCGCTGAGCGGCAGGTCCTCGGCCGGATTGGCGCCATGCCCACGGATGTCGATCGTCAGGCAGTGGAAGCCGGCAGCGTGGAGGAACAGGGCGAGCGGCAGCGTCCGGTCCCTCGCGGACTCCCAGCCGTGGACGAGCGCAACGCCGGGGCCGGGCTCACCATCGCGGGTCGGGATGAACCACGCTGGAAGCTCGACTCCGCCCGACCGGATGCTGAAGGTCTCGAATGCCAACCCGACGTCGGCGGGGGACATCGTCGGTGGGAACCGCCGGGGATAGCCAGCCCTGGCCCGATACGCCAGAGCGAACCGATACGCGAGGCCGACCTGTGCCGCGGCGACCGCCGCGGCGACACCCGCGCGTGTGACAAGTCCCATCGGTGGTAGGGGACGCCACATGCCCACCGCTGTCAAGCGCAAGGGTCTGCGCTGAGCGTCGGTACACTGGCGGTCGTGGCGAAGCGCGATCCGCACGAGGTGCTCGGCGTCGCTCGGGGAGCCGGCCCCGCCGAGATCAAGGCTGCCTGGCGGAAGCTCGCGAGAGCCCACCATCCCGACCTCACTGGCGACGACCCGGCCGCGTCCCGCGTCGCCACTCGCCAGATGGCCGAGATCAACGAGGCGTACGCGGCACTGACGCGCGGCTTCGAAAGGAACGGCACGACCTCCGGTCCTCCCGCGGACATGGGCGATGGCCCGCGTCGACGCGGTGGCGCGCCATCGCCCCGGCCGTCGCGACCGGTCACGGGTCGCGTCGACACGACATCGACCTATCGGCCCCGCAACACGACGACGCCGAGACCCCCGGGAGGCGAGTACCCGGCGCGCGGAGCGGGCCAACCACCGCTCCGCGCC
>DATHTG010000122.1:0-1907 GCA_035463515.1 Candidatus Limnocylindrales bacterium | reverse complement strand
GTACTCCACGAGCCGCGCGACCCGCTCGGCGGGCTCCCAGTCGAGGATGCCGACCATCTCGTACGACGGGTCGTGCACGAGGCCTGTCCCGAGGCCGATCTCCAGCCGGCCATGCGAGATGTGGTCGAGCGTCAGGGCCTGACGAGCGAAGAGGGCCGGGTTACGGAACGGGATCTGGGTGACCGAGGTGCCGAGCCGGATCGACGTCGTCGCCGCCGCCAGCCCGGTCAGCGCCGTCCATGACTCGAACCACGGACTCGGCGGGTTCGTCCAATCGACGAAATGATCCGGGAGCGCCGCCGCCTCGATCCCAAGCTCCTCGAGACGAACGACCCGCTCCTTCAGGACATCCCAGGGGACATTCGGCAGGCAGAGGACCTGGAACCGGAGGACCGGGCTCATGGCGCATTCTGGCACGCACCTCGACGGGCGCCGGGTGCGGCCACGACGCGTCGATATACTCCCGCCGTGTCGCCCCTCTCGAATGCCACGATCGCGACCGTCGGTTCCGGGGTGATGGCCGAGGCGATGATCGCGGGCTTGCTCCGCGATGGCCTCGTCTCACCGGACCGCGTCGTCGCCAGCCATCCGCGCGCAGAGCGCCGGGAAGCGTTGGAACGGGAATACGGGATCCGCACCGTCACCGCCAACGCCGACGCGGTCCGCGATGCCGACGTGATCCTGCTCGGCATCAAGCCACAGATGCTCGAGCGGGTCGGTCGGGACATCGGGCCGCACCTCCGGCGCGGGCAGCTGGTCCTCAGCGTGCTGGCAGGCGCGACGACGGCGGCACTCACCGGCATCCTCGGCCACGATCAGGTCGTCCGGAGCATGCCCAATACCCCGGCCCGTCTCGGGAAGGGCGTGACGGTCTGGTATGCCACCCCAGCGACGACCGAGGAACAGCGCGCGCAGGCCGCCGCATTGCTCGGTGCCCTGGGTCACCAGCTCGAGGTCGACGACGAGAAGATGGTCGCGATGGCGACGGCGGTCAGCGGTACAGGCCCGACCTACGTCTTCCTCGTGATGGAGGCACTGATCGACGCCGCGGTGCACCTCGGATTCCCGCGCCACATCGCGCACGACCTCGTCATCGAGACGCTCGAGGGCTCGACGCTCTTCGCGCGTCAGTCGGGGATGCACCCGGCCGAACTCCGGAACATGGTGACGTCGCCGGGCGGCACGTCGGCGGCTGCGTTGCACGAGCTCGAGAGCGGCCGCTTGCGAACGGTCCTCTCCGAGGCGGTGTGGGCGGCGTTCCGCCGAACGAACGAGCTCGGCGACCAGCTCGAGGCGCGTCTCGAGGTGGGCGACGCCAAGCCGCGCCCGCGAGCGTGATGACGGCTTGAGCGGGGGAGAGGCGGCGACGGCGACAGCGGTCGACCTCCGTCGCGCGAGCCTGGCTGACATCCGGGCGCTGGACTTGCGCTCGGCATCGCGCGACCCGTGGCAGGACGAGGCGGCCCTGTGGGACCGGATTTGGTCGACCTGGGCCGGGCTCGACCAGGCAGCCTGGCACCTCCCGGGCGCTGCCCCGTCCGATGCGGGCGGTCCCGACTGGTCGCTGGCCGAGCATGTCGGCCACCTCGCCGACTGGCAGGAGCTCGCGATCGACTACGTCGGGACAGCGCTGCACACCGGCCGCTGGCCGTCCGACGACGACTACGACGGGGGAGACTTCGACCGCTTCAACGAGCGTCGGCGGGCACCGTGGACGACGATGTCGACCTCGGCGATCCTCGCCCGGCTCGCGGCGGCGCGCCCCAGACTCTTGGAGGCGGCCGGCCGCCTGTCGCTCGATGAGCTTCGCGCCGACGATGCCTGGGGCTGGGTGTACATGACGCTCCATGGTCATTACCTCGACCCCCTCGGCCTTATCGAACCGTGGGCCGACCTCTGGCGTGCTC
>DATHTG010000121.1:0-17333 GCA_035463515.1 Candidatus Limnocylindrales bacterium | reverse complement strand
CGTTCGGGTCGGCCACGTCGTTCTCGATCGCGATGCAGTAGTAGGCACTTTCCGTGTCGCATCGGGACGGCTGCGCGAGCGCAAATCCCGCGGTCAGCAGCACCGCGAGGACCGCGATGGGGGCGGCGCCCCGGCCCCCGCGGCGGAGCCAGAACGTGAGCGCGATCCCGATCGCGGCCAGCCCGATCCCGATCGAGACGATCAGCACACGTGTCGGAAAGAGTCCGAGCAGGACGAACCCGGTCAGGAACGTTCCGGTGATCGCCCCGACCGTGCCGATCGCCGACAGCCGACCGACGATCGATCCGCTGGTCGCCAGGTCCGTGAGCGTGCCGCGAACGAGCATCGGCGCCGTCGCCGAGATGATGGCGGCAGGCACGACGAACCCGGTCGTCGCCAGGAGGATGATCGCGACGAGGCCCTCCCCCAGCCCCACACCACCGATCGCCCCGACGATCGGCACGGATGCGATCGCGGCAAGGCCGCCCAGGATGAAGGCCGGACCGAGGAGCGGGAGTGGGCCGACGGCGTCGGCTGCCTTCCCGCCGAGCCAGGCGCCGAGTGCGATACCCGCCAGGATCGCCCCGATGATCCCGGTGTACGTCGTCAGTGAAACGCCGACGTACGGTGCGAGGAGCCGCCCCGCGGCGATCTCCAGGACGAGCACGCTCGCCGTGGCGATGAACGTCAGGACGGCCGCAAGGATCGGGGACAGGGCGGGAGCGCGGCGCGTGACGTCGCGATCGTCCATCGTAGGAATGGTAGAGGCGCTCGCTCGAACGCATCGCTCTCCCCGTTCCTGGCCCGTGGGACGGCGGCCACCGATACCCCCCAGGAGTATGGACAAGAGGTTGCCAAAGCAACCGAAGTCGGGTAAGATACTGGCTGTATCGGCGTGTCAAGACTTGACACGCCATCACGTGTGTTCGGCAGGTGGCAGCGTCGACACGCGAGCCGAAACCCAGGCGGATGGGTTCGGCGATCACCCGATCATCCCGGGCGACGCGCATCGCCGTGTGCAGTCGTCCAAATGCGGAGCACCTTTGATCCAGTTCACTGACAACACCCGACTCAACGACACCGAAGCGACCGAAGCGGTCGAGCCCGCCGGGGAGCTCGATCCGATCGAGGTCACGACGGAGGTCGATGTCGCTGCGGCTGCGGCTGCGGCGGAGCAGGCAGAGCCCGAGTCGGACACCGACGAAGACGAGGAGCCAGAGGCGGTCGCCGAGGACGTCCTCGATGTCGAGGACTCGACGCGGCTGTACCTGCGCGAGATCGCGCGCGTGCCGTTGCTGACGGCGGAGGAGGAGGTCGTCCTCGCCAAGGCCATCGAGCTCGGGACACGGATCCGGACCGAGCCCTGGACGGCCGTCCTCGATCTGCACGAGTACACGCTCCACGACACGGAGCCGACCGCGCGTGCCAAGCATCCCAGGTATTCCCTGCCCAACGGTGCAGAGGCGTCTCGCATCGTCAACAGCGCGCTCACCGACGAGGCTGCCGGCGACCTCCTGACGACCGCTCCTCGCTTCGACCTGACCGCGGCGATCCGCGACGCGGCCGACGGACCGGCCGCAGACCTGCTCGAGCGAGCCCGTGCCCTGCGCGCGGTCTACAACGAGCGACTCGATGCCGAGGCGTTCCTCGATCTGCTCGACCGGGTGCACTCGATCGCCCGTCATCCCGCCCTTCGCGGCGAGAAGAGCATCGAGGCGATGATCGCCTGGGCCCGCGACGAAGTCGCCATCCCCGCCGTCCGTCGCTGGATCGAGGCCGGCCACGACGCCGACGTCCTGGCGAAGCTGGGGTATCGACCCGATGCTGAGGGCGAGCCCGCTGGCGTTCTCATCGACCAGGCGAAGGTCGCCCGAGAGCACATGATCTCGGCGAACCTGCGGCTCGTCGTGGCGAACGGCAAGAAGTACATGAACCACGGCCTCGGCCTTTTGGACCTCGTCCAGGAAGGCAACGCGGGGCTGATGCGTGCCGTCGACAAGTTCGAGTGGCAGCGCGGGTTCATGTTCTCGACGTACGCCACCTGGTGGATCCGGCAGGCGATCCAGCGCGCCGTCGCCGACCAGTCGCGGACGATCCGCGTCCCGGTGCACATGGTCGAGACCATGCAGCGGGTCGCTCGGACCTCGCGCGAGCTGACGGTCCAGCTTGGCCGGGAGCCGACCAACGCCGAGATCGCGGAGAAGCTCTCCGAGGATCCTCGCTGGACGATCACGGCCGAGAAGGTCGATGACGTCAAGCGGTACGGGCGGACACCGATCTCGCTCGAGACGCCGATCGGCGAGGACGGCGACACCGAGCTCGGTTCGCTGATCGAGGACGAGTCAGCGGAATCGCCGCTCGAAGCCGCCACGAACCAGCAGCTCAAGGAACAAGTCGAGCGCGTCCTCGACAGCCTTGATGGGCGTGAGCAGCGCGTGATCCGGCTTCGCTTCGGCCTCGAGGACGGGCGTCCTCGAACGCTCGAAGAGGTCGGGAACGAATTCGGGCTCACACGCGAGCGCATCCGCCAGATCGAGGCGCACGCGCTGCGCAAGCTGCGCCACCCCTCGCGCAGCCGGAAGCTCCGGGAGTTCGCGACGGAGTAGCGACGGGCTCCGGCCGGGGGCCTGATCCCCCGGCACTGGACCTGGCGTTCCGGCCCATCGGCGAGGCCAGCCTCCGCGGTGCCGGGTAGTGGCGCTGTTCGAGCGAGAAGCTCGGAACGGTGAGCTGCCGCGTTCAGGCGTCCGCAGGCTCGATGTTGTGGTTCAGCCGGAAGACGTTCGTCGGGTCCCATTCGCGCTTGAGCGCCCGCAACCGCTGCAGCTTCGACTCGCTGTAGCTCGAGCGCGTCACGTCCGGACCCGCGTCGGAAAGCTCGTTGATGTACCGGCCCTGGGCAAGGTGCGGCTCGGCGATCGCCATCGCGCGGCGTACCCATGCGGCATTCGCGTCGTCGCCCGCCGGATCGGACCAGGCCGAGTCGGGGCTGACGTCGAACGCCTGGCCACGGCCGGTGAACGCGGCGTCGTCGTCGGCGACGCGGTCGATGGCGCCGCCCATCATCGTGATCGAGACGCTGCTGTCGCCCGGCACGGTCCGGACATGCTCCACGTAGGCGTCGAGCACGTCAGACGGGCAATCGGCGAGGTACCCGCCGAGGATGAATGACCGGGAACCCCAGGCGAGCGACAGATCGCTCGACCGTTGCGCAGCGAGATAGGGCTCACTCGTCGCCGTGACCGACGCGGCCTTCGGACCGCGAAGCAGCGGCGCGATGTCGCGCTCGACGTCCTCCCCTGCCCCGCTGTGGTTATAGGAGATGACCACGATCGGCTGGCCGGCCACATCGTCGGGATAGTCCGCGACTGGCGCGGCCAGCGCGACCGTGAAGATCGCCGCGAGCGTGTCGGGAGCTCCGGCCGCGAACTCGCGATAGACGCCCCACAGCTCCTTGATGTCGCTCGCCGGGTGGATGTGGACGCCGCGGTGGAGCGTGCCGGAGAACTCGTGGAGCTCGAGCTCGAGGCTGGTGGCGATGCCGAAGTTCGCGCCGGCGCCCTTCAGGCCCCAGAACAGCTCCGGTTCGTCGTCGGCGGTCGCCCGAACGAGGCGGCCATCGGCTGTGACCAGCTCGACCGCTCGGAGGCTATCGATCGTGAGGCCGAACCGGCGCTGGAGCCGACCGACGCCGCCGCCGAGCGTCAACCCGGCGACGCCCGTGTGGCCGACGACGCCCACCGGGCAGACGAGTCCGTGCTCCTGCGCGGCGACGTCGAGCTGCCCGAGCAGGGCCCCGCCGCCCGTCCGTGCCAGACGCCGCTCCGCGCCGACGGTCACCTCGTTGAGACGACCAAGGTCGATGACGAGCCCGCCCTCGGAGGTCGAGTGTCCGACCGCGCTGTGACCGCCGCCGCGGACCGCGATCTCGAGGTCACGCTCGCGCCCGAACCGGATCGCCGCGACGACATCGTCGACGCTGACGGGTCGGACGACCAACGCGGGACGACGATCGAACACAGCGTTCCAGACACGCCGGGCGTCGTCGTAGCCGGTGTCATCGGGCGTCACGATCTCGCCGGCGAAGCTTCGGCGGAGTTCGTCGATCTGAGGGCGTGTCGGTGTGACGGTCATGCCGTCAGCCTAGCCAAATCGATGACCGAGATCGGCCCACGTCACGACCATGGGTCCTTCGACGCCGACGGCCGGGAGTCTTGCGCTCGGGTCGGCGCGGAGCCAGCCGACGCGGAAGCCGAACGACGCCGCGCCGGCTGCGTCCCAACCATTGGCGGTGACGAAGCCGATCCGTCCGGTCTCGAGGTGCGTCGCATCGACGGCGAGCTGGTACACGCCCGGATGCGGCTTGAACCTCTGCGCCGCGTCGACGGACAGCAGATGATCGATCCGGAGGTCGAGCCGGGCGGCGACGTGCTCGAGCGCTCGACCGGATGCGTTCGTGAGGATCCCGATCTCCGCGCCAGCTTCACGCAGGCGCCGGACCGCATCCGCGGCTCCGTCCGCGAGGGGGAGATCGAGGAAGGCGCCGGCGACGGCATCGATATCCGGCGGAGGTTCGATGCCGAGCTCCTCCAGCGCCACGACGAACGCATCTCGGGTGACGACGTCGAAGTCTGCCCAGCGCTCCATCGACGTGCGGAGCCACGACGCCTCGAGCTGCCGGGCACGCCACCGCTCAGCGATCTCCCCTCCCCTTCCAGGGGCGATCCGGTCGCACACTCGGTCGAGCGGTGCGAGCGAGAGCAACGTCCCGAACAGGTCGAAGAAGACGGCTCCGACGGCCGGAGGCGGACTCACGTGACGAGGTCGGCTCGGAGCTCCTCCACGGCATGACGCGCCTCGTCGACCGACCCCTCATCCTCGATCGTGCTGATGTCGCCAGGATCGCGGTCGAGTGCGACGGCCTTGAGGACGCGGCGCATGATCTTGCCGCTTCGCGTCTTGGGGAGCATCCCGACGAATGAAACGTGGCCGATGACGGCGAGTGGTCCGAGCTCGCGGCGCACCGTGTCGATGAGTTCCCGGCGGAGCTGCTCGGATGGCTCGTGGTCGGCCCGGAGCGAGACGAATGCGTCGATCACCTGCCCACGGAGCTCGTCCGGTACCCCGGTCACGCCCGCCTCGGCGACGGCCGGGTGCCGGAGGAACGCCGTCTCGACTTCGATGGTGCCGATCCGGTGGTCGGAGATCTTGATGATCTCGTCCGCTCGACCCGCGAACCAGACGTAGCCGTCCTCGTCGATATGCGCAGCGTCGCCGACGTAGTAGCCGTCGGGGATCCGCCCCCAATAATCGGCGACGTAGCGGTCGGGCTCACCCCACAGGGTCGCGATGAGGCCTGGGAAGGGTCGCTTGATGCGCATGATCCCTTTCTCGCCCACCTCGACCGTCCGGCCGTCGTTGTCGACGACGTCCGCCTCGACGCCCGGAAGCGCGACTCCCGCTGACCCGGGCTTGATCGGCAACATCTCGATGCCATAGGGGTTGCCGAAGATCGGGCCGCCGGTCTCGGTCTGCCACATGTGGTCGATGACCGGGACGCGATCGTCGAAGACGCTTCGCTGGAGCCATTCCCACGCCGGCGCATTGAGGACCTCGCCCGCCGAGAAGAACCGCTCGAGCTTGGACAGGTCATGCCGCCTCGGGAGCGCTTCGCCGTAGCGCATCAGCAGGCGGATCGCGGTCGGCGAGCTGAAGACGCCCGTCACGCCCTCGCGCTCGATGATGGCCCACGGGTTGTCAGCGTCGGGGTGGTCGATCGCGCCCTCCCAGGCGATCGTCGAGGCGCCCGCCATCAACGGCGCGTACACGATGTAGCTGTGGCCGACGATCCAGCCGATGTCGGACGTCGACCACCAGGTCTCGCCGGCGCGCAACCCGAACACCCAGTCGCCCATGGACGCGATGTGGACGCCATAGCCGCCATGGGTATGGACGGCGAGCTTCGGTTTGGCGGTCGTTCCCGACGTCGCGAGGATGAACGCCGCGTCCTCGGCACTGGTGTCCGCGGCCTCGCCGGACTCGCGTTCGCCGCGCGCCAGGAGATCGTCCCAGGACAGCTCGCCGTCCCGTGGCTGCCGTGATGCCGCCGACCGGCGCAGGACCACGACGTGTTCGACGTCGCTGGGTCCGGAGTCCAGCGCGGCGTCGACGATCGAGAGCAGGTCGACGTCCTTTCCCTTGCGGTAGGTCACGTCCGTCGTCAGCAGGAGCCGAGACCCGCTGGCGCGCATCCGGTCACCGAGCGCCCCGGCGCCGAACCCGGCGAACACGACGCAGTGGATGGCGCCGATCCGGACCGTCGCGAGCATCGCGATTATCGCCTCCGCAGACGTGGGCATGTAGATCGTGAGCCGGTCACCCTTGCGGACACCGAGCCCGCGCAGCCCGGCGGCCACACGCTCGACCTCGGCCAGGAGGTCGCGATACGTGATGCTTCGTCGTCCGCCTCGCTCGTCGAGCGCGATCAGCGCCGTCGTATCGGCGCGACCGCCCGCGACATGGCGATCCAGCGCGTTCGTCGACAGGTTGGTGCGTCCGCCGGCGAACCACGCGAAGGTCGGTGGCTCGTGCATCTCGAGCGCGCGGTCCGGAGGTCGGGTCCAGTCGAGGCGCCTGGCAGCCTCGAGCCAGAACGCCTCGCTCGCATCGAGGGAGCGTCGATACAGCTCGTCATATCGGCGGCGGGCGTCGTCGAGCGGGCGATCCCTCATCGAACGGGCAGTATCGACCCAGCCACGGGAGACCGTCTACCGTCCGGACGCCAGGGCACGTTCGACATGCTCGACGTGCTCGCGTTCGTGTTCGGCCATCCGATGGGCGTAGGAGAACGCCGTGTGTTCCTCGATGCGTCCGCCCGATAGCTTGACGGTGGCGACCCGGGAGAGCTCGTTCGAGCCCACCGCGTGCAGTCGAGCGACGAGGACGGCACGATCCGCGGCAAATCCAGCGAGGGAGTCGCGGAATGGGACCGTCAGGAAGTCGGTCCCGCGGATCGTGGACCGGGGGCTGACGTACCGGAACGCCGGATGATCCTCGTCGAGGATCCGTTCGATGTAGCCACTCCACGTCCGTTGGCAGGCCCGAAGGTGACCGAGGATGTCCCGGGCGGACCAGCCGCCCGGCTCCAGCGGCGCATGCAGGATATCGTCCGAGCAGCCCGTCGCCGCCGTGGCGAGCCGTCGCGGGCTCGATCCGAGGATGTCGAGGACCTCGATGAACGAGAATCGAGTCTCGGAGCCGGCCACGCTGGCAGCCTACGGTACGGAGGAGGTGACCCGTGGATCTTGGCGCGTTCTCGGTGAGCCTGGCGGTCAAGGACCTCGCGGCGTCTCGGGCGTTCTACGAGACCCTCGGGTTCGAGGCGTTCCACGGCGACGCCGCGCAGGGCTGGCTGATCATGAAGAACGGTAACGCGGTGATCGGCTTGTTCCAGGGGATGTTCGAGCGGAACGTCCTGACGTTCAACCCGGGTTGGGATGGCAGCGCTCAGCCGGTCGATCCGTTCACCGACGTGCGCGAGATCCAGCGGCGACTCCGCGACGAGGGTGTGTCGTTCGACCAGGAAGCGGACGAGTCGACGAGTGGACCGGCCAGCCTGATCATCACCGACCCGGACGGCAACCCGATCTTCATCGACCAGCACCGCTGACGACTCGCAGTCGCTAACCTCGCTCGCGTGACCGTCACGTCCACGGCGTCGGCCCTTACGCCGGAGCTGCGTCAGCAGATCGAACGCTGGTTCGCACGTCGCGGCGTGCCCCAGCTGATCGAGGGCTACAGCTCCGAGTCGGCGATGGACCGACGGGCGGCGCCGCTCATCTCGCTGTGGCTGATCTTCGGCACGGTCAAGGACTGGGGCACGCGCCCCGACTGGCCGCTCCAGATGAATGCGGCCGGCATCGCCGGGACGATCGCCTGGATGGGCGTCGCGTGGCTGGTGATCAGCCGGCTGCGACATCGACCGATGCTCATCCGGCCGTCGACGTTCGATCTCCCCGACATCCTGTCGATCGCGCTGCTGCCGGCGATCCCGGCCGCCGTGATCGACGCCGACGCCTGGGAAGCCGTTCGTGCGTTCCTCGGCGCATTGACGGGGGTCGGTGTCATCTACGCGATCATCGGCTTCGGGATGGTCGAGATCGGCTCGTGGGCGATCGAGCGCCTATGGGTACAGGTGACCCACATCGTCGAGCTGCTCGCCCGGACGCTCCCCGTGCTGCTGATCCTCGTCGTGTTCCTGCTGTTCGCGGCCGAGATGTGGGAGGTCGCCCATGCGATGAGCTGGACGGAGCTCGGCTTGGTCCTCGTGCTGCTGCTCGTCGTGGCGTTGTTGCTCGTCGTGATCTCGTTCCGCGGCCAGCTCATCGCGATGGAGAACCGCGAGGATGACGAGGGCGTGCTCGCCGATGCGGCGACGACGCCGGCGGCACCGCTGATCGAGACGTGCGACGGTGATGTCGTCCCGACCCCTCGCCTGAGCTGGCTTGAACGGAGCAACGTCGCGCTGCTCGTCGCCATCCCACAGGTGCTGCAGGCGATCGCGGTCGGCGTCGTCGTGATGGCGTTCCTCGTGCTCTTCGCCCTCATCGCGATCCCGCTGCCCGTGCAGGAGGCGTGGATCGGCTCGTCGCCGCGAGCGATCCTCGGCATGACGCTCCTTGACGAGACGCGTCTCCTGTCCGAGGAGATGATCGTCGTGAGCTCCGTCCTGGGTGGGATCGTGGGGCTGTACTTCTGCGGTCTCGGCATCACCGATCCGACGTACCGATCCGAGGGGTTCGACCGGGAGGTCGCGGGCGTCCGCGAGATCCTCGCTGCGCGTGCCCTGTATCGCGACGCCCTCGAGGCCACGGCATCGCCCACCAGCTGAACTCGAGCCCGCCCGTTGGGTACGCTCTCCATCGATGCCGAGGTACCGCTTCGTTTCCGTTTGGCGGCTCCGGGCGCCCCTCGAGCGCGTCTTCGCCGAGATCGACGACGTCGAGGCGTGGCCGACGTGGTGGCCGAGCATCCGTCGTGTCGAGCGTCTCGAGTCCGGTGGTGAGGACAAGGTGGGCGCCGTCTACGACATGACATTCGTCGGTCGCCTGCCGTACACCCTGAAGTTCCTGCTCCGCGTCAGCGACCGGGAGCCGCCGAGGTCGATCGTCGGCGTCGCCACGGGCGAGCTCGACGGCGTGGGCGAGTGGACGTTCTGGACGGAGGAGGACTGGACGGTCGTCCGGTACGTGTGGGCGATCCGAACCACCGCGAGCTGGATGAACGCCCTCGCCCGGCTGCCGTTCGTCGATGCGATCTTCCGGCTGAACCACCATGCCGTCATGCGCATCGGCCTCAGGTCGCTGCGGCAACGGCTCGGCGGCGTTCCGGGGACCTACACCCGGGAGGCCTGATCAGCCAGTCGCCGCGTCGGCCGGCAGGTGCTCCGCGACGAGGGCGGCCGCCACGAGACGGCTGCGTGGCTGCCCGATCAGCGCCACGTAGGGCCACCCGGCGGTTGCGAGAGGCCACGACGTCGCCCGTGGTCGGGTTAGCCCCACCTTGAAGATGCCGGGTGGCGGGCTGGGCGCGGCGGCTCCACTGGGCGACAGTCATGGCAGGCAGGGACGGCGATCACCGATCGTCCCGCCACTGTCGACCCACGCAGGAGGGACGTATACCGAGATGCGCCTCAACCGCACGCTCCTCTATCTGGGCGTGTTCATCGTCGCCGCCGGGATCGCGCTGCTGATCGCGGATGTCGGCCGACTCGACTCGGCCGCGCTGATCGAGATCCTTGGCCTGTGGCCGTTGGCGGTCATCGCCGCGGGCGTCGGGCTCGTCGCTCGACGAACGCCCTTCAGCCTGGTCGGGGGACTTCTCGCCGTTGCGCTGCCCGGGCTCCTTCTCGGCGGGATCCTCGCCCTCGGTCCACGGCTTGCCGTCGACCGCGGCTACCTCAGCCATCTCGAAGCCGCCTACGAGCGGTACCACTGCGCCGAGTCCGGCGCCCGCCTCGACTTCGGTAATGTCGAGATCGATCCCACGGGAGGATGCTCGTGAATCACCATCTCTATCGCTGCCGGCACGACCGACGCCTCGCCGGCGTCGCCGCGGGCCTTGCCGAGTTCTTCGACCTCGATCCGACCCTTGTCCGACTGCTCTGGTTCCTGTCGATCTTCTTCACCGGCGGCCTCAGCATCCTGCTGTACATCGGGCTTGCCCTGATCGTGCCCCAGGAGCCGCTGAGTGACCTTGAGGCGACGCAGGCCGTCGCGATCACAGCGGGTCACCGTCACGCCTCGAGCGGTGAGGGTTCAGGCCGCCTCATCACGTTCTTCGGGCTCGCCCTGATCCTGTTCGGCGGGCTGGCGCTCGTCGACGCCGTCCTGCCATCGTGGGTGGAGTCGTGGCGCTACCTCGGCCCGGCATTCTTCGTCGGTATCGGCGCGCTGCTCGTCTTCGGCAGCATGCGGCGCAAGTCGCCTGAGGTGCCCGAGCCATCCGAATGATCGAAGCGGTGGTCCTGGCGACAGGACTGCTGCTCGTGCTGGCCGGGATCGCCTCGGCCTGGATCCCCGGTGGAGCGTCCTTCGCTCGACCGGGGATCTCGCGTTCCCCGCTCCGTGCGTTCCTCCTCTCGCCGATCCATCCGCAGACGTGGTACGCGAACGGCGCGATCATCCTCGGCCTGTTCGTCGGGGTGTTCGCGTTCTCCGCGATCCTGGCCCTGATCTCGACCGGCCTCACGGTCCTCCTGGCCGGGATCGGCGTCGTGCTGATCGCGCTCGGCATCGAGGGCTCGCGGCTCGTCGCCGTCGTCGAGCGCTGGCGCGTCTTCGTCGGCGAGCCGACGCGGCCTGCCGCGCATCCATATCGACCGTTGCGTGGGGGCGTCCTCGAGATCCTGCGGGCCGAATTCGCCGACGAAGCCCGGTGGCGCGACGTCCTGTACGTCGCCATCGATTTCCCGCTGACGCTCATCGAGTTCCTCGTCGTCGGCGCCGCGTGGCTCGGCGCGCTGGTGCTGCTGACCATGCCTGTCTGGCTGGATACGCCTCCGGTCGGCGTCCCCGTCTCGCTCGGGTGGCTCGCCGGCCTCGTGCTGCTGTTCGCCGCAGCGTCGCTGTCGCAGCTCGTGATCCGGCTCCATCGCCAGGTCGTCGCGGGGCTGCTATGCACGTCCGAGAGCCGTGAGCTGCGTCGGCAGGTCGAGAACTTGCGGCGCAGCCGCTCCGCGGTCCTCGACGTCGAGGCGACCGAGCTCAGCCGGATCGAGCGGGACCTCCACGATGGCGCGCAGCAGCGACTCGTTGCTCTGTCCATCGACCTCGGACTGGCGAGCGAGCGCATCGACACGGACCCGCAGGGTGCCAAGGAACTCGTGCGAGCCAGCCAGGAACAGGCGCGCCAGGCGCTCGCCGAGATCCGGCGGCTCGTCCGCGGGATCGCGCCGTCGATCCTGCTGGACCGGGGGCTCGTGCCCGCGATCGAGTCGATCACCGGGCGAGGGCCCGTCCAGACGACCGTCGTCAGCGCCCTCCCGCCCGGCGAGCGTCTCCCAGCGGCGGTGGAACGTGCCGCCTACTTCGTCGTGTCCGAGGCGCTCGCGAACGTCGCGAAGCACGGTGGCGCCACCAGGTGCGAGGTCCGCTGCCGGCGCGAGGGACACGATCTCGTCGTGGAGGTGTGGGACGACGGTCGAGGCGGGGCGACGGTCCAGCCGGGCGGCGGACTGGCCGGCCTCCAGACCCGCGTCGCGGGGGTGGACGGCCGGTTGTCCGTCTCGAGCCCCAGCGGGGGCCCGACCCTCGTCCGGGCGGTGATCCCGCTGGCTGCGGCGGTCGCGACGACTCGCTAGGACCCGAGGTAGGTCAGGACCGCGAGCACGCGGCGATGGTCGTCGTCGGTATGCGACAGCTGGAGCTTCCCGAAGATGTTGCTGATGTGCTTCTCGGTGGCGCCCTCGGTGATCGTGAGCAGCTTCGCGATGCCGACATTGCTGCGGCCCTCGGCCATCGCCCCGAGCACTTCCCGTTCCCGCGGGGTCAGGGCGGACAGCGGGTCGTCGGGTCGGCTCCGGACCATGAGCTGGGCGACCACCTCGGGATCGAGGGCGGTCCCGCCGCGCGCGACCCGGCGGAGCGCGTCCATGAACTCCGGGATGTCGCCGACCCGGTCCTTGAGCAGGTAGCCGAGCCCACCACCGCGATCCGCGAGCAGCTCGGTCGCGTATTGCCGCTCGACGTACTGGCTGAGCACGAGGATGGGCGTCCTCGGTACGCGCCGTCGGGCCTCGATCGCCGCGCGCAGGCCTTCGTCGCGCTGGGTCGGCGGCATCCTGACGTCGACGACCGACACATCCGGTCTGTGCTGTTCCACGGCGGCGACGAACGCGTCGCCGTCGCCGACCTTCGCTACCACCGTCCCGCCCGACTCCTCGATGAGCCGGGCGATCCCCTCCCGGATCAGCGCGGAGTCGTCGGCGATGACGACCCGGAGGGTGTCGGTCACGTCGCGGCTGCCTCGGCCGCCTCCGGTACCACCGTCACGATGACCTTGCCCTGTGCCTTGCCGTCGTTGACCCAGTTCAACGCCTCGGCGACGTGGTCGAGTGGATAGCGCCGGTCGATGCGCGGTCGGAAGGCGCGCTGGGCGTACAGCTCCTTCAGTCGGTCCACGTCGGGTCGGTGGAAGGGCTTCCACCAGAGCAGCAGCCCGGACCACCTGTCGCTCCGCAGCGATAGGAGTGGTCCGACGATGAGCGCACCGAGGATCGGCCAGGCCGTCCCGCCAAGCGTCACATAGGTGCCGCCCTTCGCGAGTGCGCGCCGCGCACGCCAGATCGGGACGTGCGAGTCGGTGTCGACGATCCAGTCGTAGCGCTCGCCCGTGGCGGTCCAATCGGTCGCCCGATAGTCCATGACCTGGTCCGCGCCGAGTGATCGGACGAACTCGAGCTTTGCGCCGCTCGCCACGCCGGTGACCTCGGCACCCAGCCACTTGGCGATCTGGACGGCGAAGGGTCCGACGTTCCCGGATGCCCCCACGATGAGCACCTTGTCGCCGGAGCGGATCGTGCGACCGTCGCGGCGACGGAGGCCCTGGACCGCGAGCACGGCCGAGTGCGGCAGCGCGGCGGCGTCCTCGAAGGACATGCCGTCGGCGATGGGCTCGAACTTCGACTCCGGCGCGACCGTGTACTCCGCGAAGGCACCATGCGCGTTCCCGAAGAGGTCGGAGAAGACCGCGTCACCGGGCTTGAACCGCCTCACGCCCGGCCCCACCGCCTCCACATCGCCTGCGACATCGATGCCGACGCTGTGGTTCCGCGGCGCGCGCAGGCCCACGAACAGCCGCACGAAGGCGGGCCTCGGCTGGATCCCGTCGAGGTCAGCCCGGTTGACCGAGGCCGCTCGGACGCGGACGAGGATCTGGCCCTCCCCGGGTGTGGGTCTCTCGACGTCCTCGATGCGAACCACGTCGGGCGTGCCATAGCGGTCGCACACGGCGGCTTTCACGGGGGCAGCCTCCTACCGACGTGCGCGCCAGAGCCCGGTCAGCCCGGCGACGACCGCGGCACCCGCTGCGGCGGCGATCGTCGCTGGTCGGGTCAGCGTCGAGCGGAGGGCATCGACACGCGTTCGCTTGCCCTTCTTGCGCTTGGATCCGGCCGACTTCGTCGTCGCCGCGGACCCGACAGCCGTGCCGGCATCCGCCGCCTGCGCGGCCTTCCTGGCCTTCCTGGTGGCCTTGCCCTTCTTGCCGTCCTTCGCCATGCGGTCCTCCACCACCAAGCGTACGACGTCAGCGGGCGTCAGACCGTCTCGTGGCTCACGTTGGCTTGCGGGCTGGGCACGATGCGGCTTCCGACGCGCGGCACGATCCCGAGCACGAGGCACAGGCTCACGAGGATCAGGCCGAATCCCACGACGAGCTCGAGGCCGACCGGCTCGGTGAGGACGATCGCGGCCCACGCCAGCGCGAATGCCGGCACGATGAACGTGACCGTGCTCGCTGCCGTGGCGGTCGTCCGGCGGAGCACGCGGAAGAAGATCGGCCAGGCGAACGCCGTCGACAGCGTTCCGACACCGACCAGCGAGATCAGCCCGTCCGGTGCCGGGACCCCTGGCGGACCGCTGACCACGGCGACCGGGAGTGCGACGAGGGCGCCTGCGGCCACCATGCCGGTCGCCAGCTCGGTCGGCTCGATGCCGGTCATCCGAGCGCGGACGTAGTTGCCGGCGACGGCGTAGCTGGCCGGCGCGCCGAGCCCGGCTGCGACGGCGAGCAGCGTGGTCATGCTCGCGTCCAGGGGCGACCAACCGACCAGGACGATCACGGCCAGCACACCGACGGCGAGCCCGGCCAGGACCCGCGCCGATACCCGGTGACCGAGGAAGGCCACACCGATGGCAGCCGTGAACAGCGGCGTGGCGGCGTTGAGCAGGGCCGCGAAGCCCGCCGGCAACGTCAGCGTGGCGACGGCGATGAACGTGAACGGCAATGCGGAGAACAGCGCGCCGACGACGACGAAGCTGATGACCCGGCCGCGAACGACGGGAAGGGTCCGGACGCCCGCGAACGCCAACAGGACGACAGCGCCGATCGCCAGCCTGATCTCGGCAGCCCAGACCGGCCCGACTTGAGGAGCCGCGATCCGCATGAACAGGAACACCGCACCCCAGACCGCTCCGAGATACAGGAGCGAACCGAGATCGACGAGAGACAGGCGACGGTTCGCAGGCATCCTGCGAGTGTCGGCTCGAGGCGCCGTCCCGCCTAGCGTCATCGGTCCAGACCGGCTACGTCATCCGGCCGAGTGGCCGGGTCTTGACATGCATCAGGCACGATGGCGGCATGCCGACATCGATCCCATCCGGACCCGATCCGGAGACCATCGTTGCGTTCATCCTCGAGACGTACCCCGAGACCGACATGGTCGAGGCGATGAGCGCGTACTTCTTCTCGCTCGACGCCGACAAGCACTGGCCGAACTTCGCCACGCTCGTCACGACCGACGAGCACGATGACGCCTCAGACCTCGATCGACCGGGCGCCTTCCGACTGAATCTCGGTGTCGACCGGGAGACGTTCGACCGCATCGCCGCCTCGGACCCCGAACCCGACTACACGGCGTTCGATCGGCTGCTCCCCCACCCCGTCTATGGCCAGCAGCACTGGATCTCGATCGTCAACCCGAGCGAAGCGACGTTCCTCGAGACAGTGGTCCCGCTGATCGGGCTCGCGCACGATCGCCTGGCCGCCGTCCGTGCCCGGCATGAGGCCACGACAGAGTGAGGCGCGACCCCGTCTAGCTCGACGCCTTCGACTCGGCCGGGTTCGCCTCCGGGAGGATCGCCTCCGCTCGCAGCCAGTCGACGAGGGCGGACTCAGCGGTCGATGCACCCGTGTGGCGGAAGACCTGGATGACGCCCACGGCGATCGCCAGGGCAAGCGCGGCACCGATGTGGGAACCGGCGAGGAGCGCCCGGTCGACGACGACGGAGCCGGTCACGACGGGCAGCCATGTGAGCTGGACGACGAAGCTCGAGGCCGCGAACAGCAGCCCGATCGCACCGTTCGCGATGCCAGGTACGCCAGCCGCCAGCGCCAGGACCGCGGCGAACGACAGCACGATCGCCACGACGAGCCCTTCCACGGGGAGGGTCGGGACGAACGTGACCGCGTCCTGGCCGCGCTGGATGACCCCATTCCCGATCGACATGGCCAGGATGAACGCCAGCAGCGAGAGCGCCGTCACTGCGATCGGGATGACCCGCGGCAGGCGGGCGAGCGCACTCGTCCACCCGGCAGGTCGGATGAGCCGCGGAACGGAGTCGAGCGCGATGCCGATCGGCGTCAACAGGAACAACGTCGACCAGATCTGCAACGTCGACCAGGCGTCGACCAGGGGTCGGATGATCCCGATGATCGTGCTCCCTGTGAGCGCCGCGATCACGAACCAGATGACCCACGTCCGAGGCCGCTCCGGGGTCGGCTGGCTCGCGCCTGATCGCAGCCGGAGGAGTCGGAGGATCGTCGCCGGGATCACAGCCCACAAGACCGTGGCGAGCACCAGCAGCCCGATGTCCGCGGCGAGCGTTCCGGCAGCGGCTACTCCCAGGACCACCGCACCGGCCGCCCAGCCCACGAACGACACAAACAGGATCCGCGCGCTTTCGACGACGATGCGTCGACGACTCGTCCGAGGCGCGGACTCGGTCACGCCAGCCATGTGTCCCCCACTTCGCCTATCTCGCGATCAGCCGTCCCAGCCCGTGCCGACGTCGTCCGCGATCGGATCGAGCGTGGCGATCACGCCCAGCGACACGCCGAACCCTGCTCGCTTCTGGAGGGGCGGCATGATCGTGAGCTGGCCGAGTGGCGGGTCGCCCGGAAACCAGCGGTTCCACTCCTCGTTGAACTCATCGAAGTCGGAGGCTTCCTTGAGCGACCAGTTCGCCCACACCACGCGGTCCATCGACGTACCGGCCGCCACAAGGCGTTCGCTCAGGTTGGCCATGCAGCGCCGCGTCTGCTCCTTGATCGACGCCGTCAGCACCTCGCCGGTCTCCGGATCCACAGGGCCGATCGACGAGACGTAGACCATCCCGCCGGCCACGACGGCCTTGCCGTCGCCGCGGGGGACGGGCGTGAACTCGGCGTGCGTCGTGAGCCGGGCACCGAACCGGCTCTTCCTGGGTCGGACAGGGTTCTCGGGATCCTCTTCGGGGATGCCGAAGTTGCCCTCGGGCAGCTCGACGCCCGCCCGCTGGAACTGAGCCATGAACGTCGGCCGGACCCCGGTCGGCTGCAGGGATCCCTCGATCTTGCCCTCGTGATACCCCGTCTGGACGAAGCGGAAGATGTCGTGGGTGAGGATCTCGTCATCCTCGACGCCGTAGACCTCGGTGATGTTGACGATCTTCCGGCTGCCGTCCTTCAAGCGCGCGGTGTGCACGATGATGTCGACTGCGGACGCCATCTGCTCGCGGATCGCCCGAAGGGGCAGCTGGTATCCGGTCATCAGCACCATCGTCTCGAGGCGGCGGAGCATGTCCTTCGGGCTGTTGGCGTGGCCCGTGGAGAGCGAGCCGTCGTGACCCGTCGTCATCGCCTGGAGCATGTCGAGGGCTTCGCCTGCACGACACTCGCCGACGATGATCCGGTCAGGGCGCATGTGGAGCGCGTTCCGCAGCAGGTTGCGGATCGTGATCTCGCCCTCGCCCTCTAGGTTCGGCGGTCGTGACTCGAGCGTGACGACATGGTCCTGGCGGAGCTGCAGCTCGGCGGCGTCCTCGATGGTCACGATGCGTTCGTCGTTCGGGATG
>DATHTG010000120.1:0-3532 GCA_035463515.1 Candidatus Limnocylindrales bacterium | reverse complement strand
CAGCTTCGTGTCGCTGCGAGGCGGGATCGCATCCGCCGTTGCGGGATGCCGGCCGCATCGAGGCCGTTGGCGCCGAGGAAGCGCTGCATCCGGTCGATCCCGCACGCGAATGCCTCGATGAACGCCTCGTCGTCCGCGAGTGCCTCGTCCTCGAGCCAGAGGCCGAGGATGACGAACGTCGCGGTCGCCCGATCGAGTCGACCGTCGAACCGCGCCACGAGCCGATCTCCCCACAGGACCGGGAGCGCGTAGTAGCCGAACTTGCGCTTCGGCGCGGGCGTGTAGACCTCCCAGATGTAATCGAAGTCGAACAGCGGTTTGGCACGCTTCCGGGCGCTGACCGGGTCGAGCGGCGCGAGGAACGTCGCCTCGTCGCTCGTCGTCGTCGCCTTGGGGCGCCACGCGCGTGGCACTCGTCCTCGCGCGACCGTCTCGATGTCCGCGGCGTCCTCGGCCAGCGCGTAGCGCGGTCCTCGCCAACCCTCGACCTCGAGCTCGATCAGGCGGTCGTCCTCGATCGCACGCCGGGCCCATGCCTGGACGTCGGCGCGGGCGCCCTTCGTGTAGATCGTGTACGAGCCTGTCAGGGGTGAGATGCCTTCGAACGCGACGTGCTTCCGCCGCATGAAGTCGTCGGTCTCGGCGTCGCTCGCCTCGTCGAGCAGCCCCGGCGGCGCGATGCTCTCGGTCAGCGCGTATACGCGTTCGAACCGTTCGCGATGGTGGACCATGGCCTCGCCCACGCGCCAGAGGTAGTACAGCGCGACCGCGCTGTCCTTCCGGCCCCGATACGAGTCGGTTCGCTTGCGGCTTGCCATCTCGAAATCGCGGTTGGCGACCGTGCCGCGCTCCCGGAGGACCTGGCGCATCTCGACGATCGTTTCGTGGTGCTCATGCTCGACATCGAGCCAATGGCCTTGCTCGCGCTCTCGGCGCATGAGGTTGCGCCAGTACGGCAGCTCGTCCATCGGCCGGACGGCGAGCCAGCCACCCCAGTCGAAGAACTTCCGCTTCTCGTAGGTCAGGCGAGCCCAGTCGTCGACCCGGTAGTCGATCACCCGGCTGTGCAGCATCAGGTCCTGCGCCCGGGCCATGATCCCGAGCGGATCGAGCTGGAGGTGCTCCATCGCGCGCATCGCCCGTTCGGTTCCCCCGAGACCCCGCCATCGACGGCCGGGCCACAGGCCCTGCCGCCCGAGGATGAACCGGCGGGCCGTCTGGAGCGAGATCCTCACAAGCCGAAGGGTACCGACGCTAGGCTGTCGGAATGAGCGATGACCCGAACCTGCGCGACGTCGACGACATCCCCGCACTCGACGTCTGGGGCGAGAGTGTCCAGGCGCGCGTGATCGTCGGACAGAACGCGAGCCTCGCTGTCGTCGAGCTGGGCCCGAACGCGATCGTCCCGGAGCATCGTCACGAGCACGAGCAGCTCGGGTTGTGCATCAAGGGATCCATCACCTTCTCGATCGCGGGCGAGCGCCGGGAGCTCGGACCCGGCGGGACGTGGCGCATCACGTCGAACCTGCCACATGACGCGGTGGCCGGGCCGGACGGCGCGATCGTCGTCGACATCTTCTCGCCGGTCCGTGCGGACTGGGACGCGCTTCCGAAGTCGACGCCACGGCGGCCCCGCTGGCCGGACGCGTCGAACGACACGTCGGGCTAGCGGATCGCGGTCGCGAGCGACAGCTGCTCGGCACCCGGCGGGACGAGTGCCGGCGGACGATCCGACGGCCCGGGTCGCGATCGCGTCGGTCGACGGTCTGCGATGCCGTGTCGCTTCGCCAGCTCGCGCACCTGGCGCTTGACGGGCTCGACGACATCCTTGGCCACATAGGCGCGGCCGTCGTAGAGCTGCTCGTAGGCCGGCAGCAGCTCCGGCCAGTCGCGAGCGAGGTTCTCGAGGAAGTGCTCGCGCGTCCCGGGCTTGAGGTAGAGGACGTTCGTCCACACCGCTGTCGCCCCGGCGTCACGAGCCGCCTTGACGACCTCCGCCATCTTCGCCGGATCGTCCGATAGGCCAGGCAGGATCGGCGCCATGCCGACGGACGCGTCGATGCCGGCGTCGATCAGCGTCCGGATCGCGCGAAGGCGCTGACGCGGGGGCGCGGTCCCGGGCTCCGTCTTGCGCCAGATCTCGGGGTCGAGCGTCGGGATCGAGAACGTCACCCCGACCTTGGCCCGCTCCGATGCGTGGGCCAGGACGTCGACGTCGCGGACGATCAATGGCCCGCGGGTGATGAGGCCGATCGGCGTCTCGGCGTCAGCCAGGACTTGGATCGCTCCTCGCGTGAGCCGGAAGTGGCCCTCCGCCGGCTGGTAGGGATCGGTGGCGGTGCCCACGACGACCTGCTCGCGGTTCCACGACTTGCGTGCGAGCTCCTTGCGGAGCTGTTCGACGATGTTGGTCTTGACCCGGATCGAGGTGCCGTACCGGGCGTCCGAAGGTCGATCGGCCATCTTCTCGAACGCCCGCACGAAGCAGAACGTGCACTGGTGGACGCAACCCATGTACGGGTTCAGCGACCACTTGAAGCCCATCCCTCGGACGCGGTTCAGGGCGCTTCGGCAGGGTTCGTCGCGATAGGTCGGCCGCATGGGACGGCCATTATAGAACTGTCGTTCCATTGGTGGCGGCGGCGACGAGCCGCACCTTCGGCCGCCGAACGATGTCCATCGACAACGGATGCGCGGGGGCCGCCTGGCGGCGGAGTGATGAGCGGACACCGCTCAGGATCGCGGCGACGGCGCCTTTCGTGCCTCGAATCCGAGATCGCGCGCGTCGCGCACCGTCAGGCGCTCGTTCCGACGCCACGTGAACGCGGTCGCGATCGCGTCCCAGACAGCCGGCAACTCCCAGTACGCGGAATGTGACCGCGGAAAGTCGCGTCCGGACTGGACGCGCAGATCGACGACGCTCGCCAGGCCGTCGGTCCGTCGGAACAGCGGCTCGGCGACGAACGAGAGGAAATCGCGGCTGTCGTAGACGTTCAGCCACGGGACGGGGAGCCGCGGCGGATCGGCTTCGTCATATCGCAGCGACGGGATCGCGTCGAACGTGTACAGCAGCGGTGCCTGCGAGCCGACGGTCACACAGGCCTCGACCGGCGCCTCGGCCCAGCCCGCGACGAGGTCGACGAGCGCGATCCCGCCGAGACTCAAGCCGACGGGCAGGACGGTCTTGCCGCGAGCGGCCTTGCGTGCCTTCGTCAGCTCGCTCCGCAATGCCTGCTGGATCGAGGCGCGATGCTCGTGATACCCGATGACATCGGAGAGCATCTGGGCGCCGATCGTGTCGATCAGGACGTCCCGCCGACCCTCGAAGTAGTTGGTGACCAGGCGCAGGACGGCAGCGCGCCCGACGCCCCTTGGCAGGTTCGCGAGAGGGATGGCGGTCGGCTTCGCCTGTCGATAGAGCGCCTTCCGCCAGTTCCCGAGCCGCAGCCCCGACCGGCGGCGCCACTCCGGTGCGACGACCGTGACATCCCAGCCTCGACGCCGGATCTGGTCCTCGATCCGGGAGACGTTC
>DATHTG010000119.1:0-3298 GCA_035463515.1 Candidatus Limnocylindrales bacterium | reverse complement strand
GCTGAGGTCCGCCGGGATGTCGGTCACGTCCAGGGGCTCGCGCGCGAGCAGCGACTCGAGATATCGATCGACGACGAACGCTTCGATCTCCCCGTCGCGCCCGGCTGGACGGAGCGTCACGCCCTCCCCTCGCCGCGACGGCGCAGGTCACGCGCCACGCTGCGGAGGCCGCGGTGGATGAGGACGCGGACCGACCCTTCGGACCGCTCGAGGACGGACGCGATCTCAGCTGTCGACATCTCGTGGACGAAGCGCAGGACGACGGCCCGCCGCCGGTCGCCGGTCAGTCGATCGACCGCCCGCCATGCGGAGGTGGCCGATTCGCGGTCGACGATGACACGTTCGAGGTCGGTCGCGTCCGGCAGCTCGGCGGCGAGATCGAGCGGGGCCTCCGGCCGTCGACGCCATCGGCGGCGGCGCTCCGCGATCACGTTGCGGGCGATCCGGAACAGCCAGATGCGGAACGTGGATGCGTCACTCCCATCCTCGGCGCGGGCACGCTCCTCGAACCGAGGCAGACCGGCGAGCGCCGACAGGAACGTCCGCTCCGTGGCGTCTTCCGCCTCATGGTGGTCGCCGAGCTCGTAGACCGCGAAGTTGTACACCTGGGCCACGTACTTCCGATACAGCGCGTCGAAGCGCGCAGGGTCGGCCCGTGCCGCATCCACGAGCGACCGATCGAGGTCGAGCTGGGTGAGACGCGAGCGACCGGCCTCCTCGGGCCGCGTCGACTTCCTCAATGCCGGACGAGCCATCGCGTTACACCGCGACCCGTGCAGACGCGATCGCGGACGCGACCCGCACGTGCTCGATCTCCCCGACCACGATGCGTGTGTCGCCGACGAGGAGCGCCCCGGACTCGATGTCGACGCCGGTCGCGCGCACGGTCACGCGCGATCCATCGGATCGGATGAGGTCGATGTCCCGGTCGGTCGTCACCTGGCGGGCGCTCCAGCCCGGAGCGTCGAACTGCCCTTCCCTGAGTACCGCCACGGCGCGTTCCAGCCGACCGAGGAACCCGTCGAGCAGTCCATCGTGGTCGACCGGTCGGCCCGCGAGCTCCCGGAGCGAGGTCATCGACCCCGCGAGCTCCGCAGGGAAGTCGGCGGCGGGCCAGTCGCCGTTCACGCCGATGCCGATGACGGCGCGAGGGTCGTCGGTCCCGATGCCATGGGTCTCACCGAGGACGCCGGCAAGCTTCCGGACGCCATCCGTGGCCTCCAGGACGAGGTCGTTCGGCCACTTGAGCATGATCGTCCCGGATGGCAGCGCCGCGGCCAGTTCGCCAGCCTCGGCCATCGCCACGGATACGGTGGCAGCGAGACGCCAGAGATGCTCCGGCCGGAGCCATGTCGGTCGGAAGCCGATCGACAGCAAGAGCGCGGCGCCCGCCGGTGCCGTCCACGACCGGCCCTCGCGGCCGCGGCCGGCCGTCTGCTCGAGGGCGACGGCGACGCACACCTCAGGCGTGCCATCGGCAAGCCAGCCACGCACGACGTCGTTCGTCGAACCGACGACGGCGAAGCGCTCGAGGCGGCTGATCGACCCCGGCATCGATCGGCGGTTCAGCCCGCGGCCGCGACTTCGACCGGCTCCGGTCGTTCGAGTTCGAATGCCTCGTGCAATGCGCGCAACGCGGTCTCGAGCTCGTCCTCGGCGATCATGCACGTGATCCGGACCTCCGAGGTCGAGATCATTTCGATGTTCACTTTCGCGTCGGCGAGCGTGCCGAACATGCGGGCGGCGTAGCCCGGTGCGTTATGCAGCCCCGCTCCGACGATGCTGACCTTCGCGACCGACGCGTCGGTCGTCAGCTCGCGGGCGCCGAGCTCGCGAACGACGGGGTCGAGCGTCTTCTTCGCTCGTCCCAGCTCGACCTCGGGGACCGTGAAGGACAGGTCGGTCTCGCCGCCGTGGCCGACGTTCTGGACGATCATGTCGACGTTGACCCCGGCCGAGGCGAGCGGCTCGAAGATCGCTCGCGCGATGCCCGGACGATCGGGCACGGCGACGACCGTGACCTTGGCCACGTTCCGGTCGTGGGCGAGCCCGCGGACCTTGTTGCGCTGCTCCACGAGCGGGTCCTCCTTGATGAGTGTTCCCGGCGCGTCCTCGAACGAGCTCAGGACCTCGATGACGACGTCGTTGATCCAGCCCAGCTCCACGGCCCGGACCTGCATGACCTGGGCGCCCTGGTGGGCCAGCTCGAGCATCTCCTCGTAGCCGATGATCGGGAGTTGCCGCGCGGCCGGGACGAGGCGTGGATCCGCGGTGAAGATGCCCCGGACGTCCGTGAAGATCTGGCAGCGATCCGCGCGGAGCGCGGCGGCGAGCGCGACGGCGGTGGTATCGCTGCCCCCACGGCCCAGCGTCGTGAGCTCCATCTCGTGCGCCTGTTCGGCGCTCTGACCCTGGAACCCCGCGACGATCACGACCTTGCCGCCTTCGATCTCGCCGGTGATCCGTCGCGGCTCCACGCCGGCGATCCGCGCACGGCCGTAGGTGCCGTCGGTGGTGATGCCGGCCTGCGGCCCGGTCAAACTGATCGCCGGGACGCCGATCGCGTGCAATGCCATGGAAACGAGCGTCGCGCTCTGGTGCTCGCCGGTCGCGAGGAGGACGTCGAGTTCGCGAGGATCCGGTTCGTCCGTGATGGCCGCGGCGAGGCCGAGCAGCTCGTCCGTGGTATCGCCCATCGCCGACACGACGACGACCAGGTCGTGACCGGCCGCGCGCTCGCGCGCGATCCGCCGGGCGACCCGCTTGATCCGGTCCGCCCCGGCGACCGATGAGCCGCCGTACTTCTGGACGACGAGGGAACCGGGCATGCGGCGCATTCTACCGCCGGGTCTGCGCACCTCCCGCACGGCCCTCCGCCGGGGCAGCGGCTGCGTCCGCTCCCGACACCGGGGAACGGCGGTACGCTCGGGTCGCAGATCGTCGATGACAAGGAGGCGCCGATGTGCCACGACCTCGACAGCCGACCGCCGATCGTGCCGATCGCCGGCGGTGCTCTCGACGGCGAGCGACTCGAGCTGACCGCGTCTGACGGCAACCACCTGGCGGCCTTCCGTGCTCGTCCGGCCGACCCGAGCGGCGCAGGGATCGTGGTCCTCCCCGACGTCCGTGGCCTGCACCCCTTCTACGAGGAGCTCGCGCTGCGGTTCGCCGAGCACGGCGTCGATGCGATCGCGCTCGACTACTTCGGACGGACCGCGGGGACCGCCAAGCGGGGGGACGACTTCGAGCACATGCCGCACGTGGAGCGGACCACCTGGCAGGGCATCAGCGCCGACAT
>DATHTG010000118.1:0-2170 GCA_035463515.1 Candidatus Limnocylindrales bacterium | reverse complement strand
AGCGAGCGGCCGTGGAACGACGACCTCCCGCACGACACGCGGTACGCGCATTTCGAGGCCCACGTGACCGGGGGCGGCAAGATCGAGCCGAACGACTGGATGCCGGACGAGTACCGGACCGCCGTCCTTCGCTTCGTCGAGATGCACGCGAACTCTGAGCTCATGGGCGTCCTGCCCGAGCGGGAGTGGATCATGCGGGCGCCGACGCTTCGCCGGAAGCTCGCCCTGACTGCGAAGGTCCAGGACGAGGTCGGGCATGCGCAGCTCCTGTACCGCGTTGCGGAGGACCTGGGCAAGCCACGGGAGGCGATGTTCGACGACCTGCTCGCCGGCAAGACCAAGTTCCACAATGTCTTCCACTACCCGACGGTCGGGTGGGCGGACGTCGGGATGATCGCCTGGCTCGTCGATGCGGCCGCGATCGTCGCCCAGCAGGCCCTCCGGGACTCGAGTTACGCGCCGTACGCGCGGACCATGCGCAAGATCTGCTGGGAGGAGTCGGTCCACATCATGCACGGCCGCGACGTGGTCGTGACGATGGTGACCGGGACGCCGTCGCAGCGGGCGGCGATCCAGGATGCACTCGACCGGTGGTGGGGACCGCTGATGCAGATGCACGGCCCGCGGTCGCCACGCGACAAGGACATGGACCTGCGTTGGCGGATCAAGGCCAAGTCGTCGGAGGAGCTCAGGCAGGAGTTCCTGACGATCTATGTGCCGCGGATCCGCGAGCTCGGCCTCGTCATCCCTGACCCGGAGCTCCGCTTCGACGAGGACGCCGGGGAGTGGCGCTACAGCGAGCCGGATTGGAATGAGCTGCGGACCGTCGTCACCAACCACGGTCCGATGTCTGAGGCACGCCTCGAGTTCCGGCGGCTCGCTCGCGAGGAGACTCGCTGGGTGCGAGACACCATCCTGGGCGTGCCGGTCGCGGCATGACGGACGGGGCGGGGAGCGACGCCCCGGCGCTGGAAGCCTGGGAAGTGTTCCGCCAGGAGAAGGACGGCGACCCGATGCGCCACGGGGGGAGCGTGATGGCCCCGGATGCCGAGCTCGCCACCCACTACGCGCGCGAGATGTACGGTCGGCGGCAGGAGAGCGTCCGGCTGTGGGTCGTCCGGCGTGCCGACATCCTCGACCTCGAAGACCCGGACCTGCTCCAGCCGCCGCTCGATCGCTCCTTCAAGAAGCCGGGTGGCTACGTGATGCGGGACAAGCTCGCAGCCGCCCGTCGGGCCGCTGGCCAGGAGAAGCCCAGGGCCAGGTCGCGATGACGGCCGCCGCACCGCCAGTCGCCGGCCTCGACGAGCTCCTTCTGACGATGGCCGATGACGAGTTCGTCATCGGGTTCAGCGACTCCGAGTGGACGGGCATCGCCCCGATGCTCGAAGAGGACGTCGCGATGAGCTCACTGTCGCAGGACGAGCTTGGTCACGCGGCGGCGCTCTACGGACTGCTTGCCGACATCTCCGGTCAGGACGCCGACGCGATCGCGTATGACCGTCAGCCCGAGGAGTACCGCCACGCGCGTCTGCTCGACCACGGTCGCGGCGACTGGGCGATGACGATCGCCCGTCGCTATCTCTACGAGACGGCCGATGCGGTCCGGCTGGAGGCGGTCGCCGATGCCACCTGGGCACCGCTCAGGGAGCTCGTCGCCAAGATCCGACGGGAGGAGCGCTATCACGAGATGCACATCCGCGCCTGGCTGGAGCGGCTCGCCTCGACCCCCGGTGAGCCGCGCGATCGCCTGGTGAGCGCGCTGGATTCGCTCGGTCCCCATGCCGGGACGGTGTTCACGCCGCTCGCGGCCGAGGGCGCGCTCGTCGGCGCGGGCGTCCTTGCCCGACCCATGGCGGATCTCGAGCGCGACTGGCGAGCGCGGCTCGGCCGTGCGTTCGAGCCGTTCGGCCTGCCCCTCGCGCCCGCGACGACCGACCCCCTGACCGGGCGGACCGCGCACGGCGAACCGTTCCGCTGGCTCTGGGGCGAGTTCACGGCCGTCCGCCGAAGCGACCCGGGCGCGACGTGGTGATCGATGCGGGCCCGTCCGAGGTCGACGTCAGGGCCGCTCTCGCCACGGTCCCGGACCCCGAGCTGCCGGTGCTTTCGGTCGTCGACCTCGGCATCGTCCACCGGGTCGACGTCCGACGCGATGGCATCGACGTGG
>DATHTG010000117.1:0-1741 GCA_035463515.1 Candidatus Limnocylindrales bacterium | reverse complement strand
ACGGTGACGCGTGACCGCTGGCCGCGAGTCTAGCCGTCGCGTCGCCGCACCGTGATGCCTTCACGCAGGAGCAGCGCCTCCTTCCGCGACCGCTGCCGATCGCGATCGATCCAGCCGGTGCCGCCATACCCGCCGAGTGTTCCGTCGCCAGCGATGATCCGGTGGCAGGGGATGAGCAATGAGACCGGGTTGCGACCAAGGGCGCCGCCCACGGCTCGCGCCGCTCGCGGCGCCCCGATCCGCCTGGCGATGTCGCCGTAGCTCGCGGTGTCGCCCCACCGGACGCGCCGGACTTCGCTGAGCACGGTGCGGTCCCACATCGGCCGATCCGACAGGTCCGCCTCGACGCCGTCAGGGTCGAGACGCTCCCCTCGCAGGAGCGCCTCCATCACCGGGATGGCGCGCCGGAGAACGTCGGCTGCGGGGTCACGCGCGGACGCGTCGTCGAGCGGGACCACCGGGGCATGGAGCCGGGTCCGAAGCGCGTCCACGAATGCGTCGGCGTCGGGCTGCCACTCGGCGGCAGCGATGCCACGCCGGGTCGCGGCGATCCGGAAGGGGCCGGTCCCGCCATCGAGGGTCGTGATGACGACGTGGTCGATCATGACGACAGTCTGGGTCGGACCGGATGGCAAGGTATACTCCTAGGGAGTATGCCGACCGATACATCCTCCGCCGAGATCCAGCTCCCCATCGACGGCATGACCTGTGGGTCGTGCGTGAACCGGATCGAGCGCTTTCTCCGCGCCACCGACGGCGTCCAGGATGCGACAGTCAACCTCGCGACGGAGACGGCGACCATCCGCTACCTGCCCGACGTCGCGGATCGTGACCGCTTCGTCGCGGCTGTCGAGGCCGCCGGCTACGACGTCCGCACGCCTTCGTCGCCGGATGACGCCGTCCCACAGGCGTCGATCGCGGGCGCGGCGTCGACCGACGACGCTCGCCGCGACCTCGAGTCGGCACGGCTCCTGCGCCTGGCACTGACGTCGATCGGCGTCGCGCTCGCGATCTTGGTCGCGATGTTCGTCCCGCAGACGCGGGTGCCGATGGAGACGATCAACTGGATCGCGCTGGTGCCGGCCACGGTCATCCAGGTCGTTGCCGGGGGCCGGTTCTATCGGGCGGCGTGGCGTGCGCTTCGCCACGGGACCGCGAACATGGACACGCTCATCGCGGTCGGGACGACGGCGGCGTGGCTGTACAGCGTCGGCGTGACGGTCTTCCCCGACGCGATCCACGAGGCCGGCCTGCACCCCGAGACGTACTTCGACGCCTCGGCCATCATCATCGGGCTCGTCCTGTTGGGGCGCTGGCTCGAGAGTCGGGCGAAGGCTGGGACCGCGGGTGCGATCCGTCGCCTCATAGGGCTCCAGCCGGCGACCGCGCGGCTCGTCGCGGATGGCACGGAGACCGACGTGCCACTCGCTGGTGTCGCAGTGGACGACCTGCTGCGCGTCAGGCCCGGCGAGAAGGTGCCGGTCGACGGCGTCGTGGTCGAGGGCGCGTCGGCGGTCGACATGAGCATGCTCACGGGAGAGCCGTTGCCGGTCGAGGCGACCCCGGGGACGGAGGTCGTCGGGGGGACGCTCAATCGGACCGGCACGTTCGTGATGCGGGCGACTCGGGTCGGCGAGGACACGGCACTCGCGCGGATCGTGGAGGCTGTCCGTCGCGCGCAAGGCAGCAAGGCGCCCATCCAGCACCTGGCCGATCGGATCGCCGAGGCCTTCGTCCCGGT
>DATHTG010000116.1:0-2686 GCA_035463515.1 Candidatus Limnocylindrales bacterium | reverse complement strand
TCGATCAGCGAGCCGTCCAGTACGGCCAGGGCCAAGGATCCGGCTGGGGCTGGCAGCGTGGCCGCCGATCCGATCGGAGTGGTTGGGAAGAGCGGTCTGGTGCGTGGGGCGACCGAGCGCGTCAGTTCGGGCGGTTCGCCGGCCGTGGCCCGAAGGGCTACCAGCGATCCGACGAGCGGATCCGCGAGGACGTCAGCGACCGTCTGACCGAGCACTCGGAGCTGGACGCGTCCGGCATCGAGGTGCTGGTGAAGGACGGCGTCGTGACGCTCCAGGGTGACGTCGACAGCCGCTGGGCGAAGCGCCTCGCCGAGGACATCGCCGAGGATTGCGGCGGCGTCCGCGACGTCATGAACCAGCTGCGTGTCAGCGCGGGCTTCGCAGGGATGGATGCGCCCGCATCCCAGACGGGGGGGACGACCCAGGCGACGACCTCCACCACGCAGCCGCGCAACGGCCGGCGATCGTCGGCCGCAACCGCCGACCGCTAGTCACTCGACGCGTACGATCGGTCGATGACCGATCGACCGACCAAGACGATCGAGCTCCGACTCGATCTGACAGATGACGAACTCGCCGAGCTCGAGCGGGTCCTCCTGAAGGCCCGCGCCACCGAGCTCGGCGAAGTCCGTCGGCGACAGATCCGCCTCAGTGCCGGCTACGGCGACTCGACGACCCGCGAGGTCCTCGATGACGAGGCGGATCGCGCACAGCTGCGCCACGATGCGCTTTCCAAGGTGATCGAGGCGCTACGCGAGCGTCGCCGTTGATGCCTCAGCGATCTCTGCGGAATCCGTCCTTGTACTGCTCCCAGGTCTCGCGGGCGAGGTCCCGGACGGCGGCCTCGTCGATCGAATCGGGATCGCTGATGTTCAGGCAGCTCCGGCCGACCTTCGTTCCAGGAAAGCGATCGTGGACGGCCTCGATCAGATATCCGCCATCCTGTTGCCCCATCGAGTACAGCGAGATGTAGTTCTTGCGGTTCGCGAGGCCGACCGAGAACCACCGACCCTTCGGCTTGCCTCGGCCGTCGGTGTAGTCGTAGGACCCGTAGCCGATCAGCGGTCCGGCGTAGTCCCACATCGAGACATCGGCATCCGGGATCGCGGCGGCGATCACCTCGTGCAGATGACGCATCTGCGAGCGCCGAGGCTCCGCCAATCCATCGATGTGGGCGATCGCCGCCTGTCGTCCCTGGTTCATCGCTCCAGCCTACACGTCGGACTTCCGTACCAGCGACCGCCTCGACCTTGGGCCGCTTGACGTACCCAGCCGAGGGCCCGAAGGTTAAGCACCAGGCACCGCACCCGGCGTCGACCCCCACGACCGCCGGCCCACGAGTCTCGATGCCCGACCGTCACACGCGCCCCCGCCACGGCCACTTCTCGACGTCCCCCGCGCGGACCCGTGCGGCGCTTCTCGCCGCGCTGCTCGCCCTAACGGTGGTATCGCCGGTCGCGGCTGCCGAACCATCCGCGACGCCGACCCCCACGGCGACACCGACGCCGAGTCCCACCCCGACGCCCTCGCCGCAGCCGACGATCGGCCCGGCGGAAGCGACGCCGACGCCGAACGCCACGCCGACCCCGACCCCGACACCGTCACCGGGTCCGCTCGCCGTGACGATGGTGCAGAGCGGCGTCAGCTACGACGCGACGACCAATAAGGCGCGCGTCAAGGTCACCGTCAACGCATCGGGCGCGGTCGCTCCGTGGCAGTACACCGTCGCCGTCCGCGGCACCACGGTGGCGAGCGGTTCGAGCTCGGCGGCGTCGGCCAGCGTCACGGTCACGAATGACTGCTCGATCACGACGCAGAGCGTGACCGCCACCGTGACCGACGCGCAGAGTCGCACCGCTGGCACCGCGTCGACGCTCAACCGCTCGCTCTGCCCACCACCACCCGATTACCCACACGCCCGTGACCGGATCCTTGCCGGTCCGACCCTCACCGAGGACTCGTTCGTCGACCGGCTGCGGGCCGTCGGCTCGCCCGCCTTGTCCGAGGCTCGGTCGATCTACCGGACGCTGGTCGCGGGCCGTGTCAACCCGGCGTTCTCGCTCGGCACATTCCATGCCGAGAGCCATTCAGGCACGCGCGGCTACGCCACGGTCACCAAGAACTGGGGGAACATCCTCTATTACGCGTGGACCGCGGACTTCGGGGCCACCCCATACGCCCCAGGGAACGGCTACACGTACGCGAAGTTCCCGAGCTGGCTCCACAGCATCCGCGCGTACGTCGACCTGCTCCAGCGCTACGACCGCAACGGCTACACGACGGTCAGCTCCGCGTCCGCGCGCTGGCTCGGGACGCGTGAAGGCAGCGACCGCCACCTGACGTACCTCAACAACATCACGGCCGTCATGAAGATCCTGCCCGACGACGCGGTGCCCGTGATGACGGCGCTCACGGTCCCATCGAAGGGCCGAGCGAATGTCACGATCAGCTACTCGGCGAAGGACAACCTCGCGGTCACGGGCTACCAGATCCGCAAGAAGCGTGGCGCGTCCGGCGCGTGGTCCTTCGAGACCACGACGTCCCGGAGCAAGACGCTGTCGCTGCCAGGGACCGGGTGGTGGACGGTCGGTGTCCGCGCCACGGATGCTGCGGGCAACTGGTCGACGTGGCGGTACGACACGATCTTCGTCGACGCCGCGCTGCCCGCCATGACCGCGCTCAAGGC
>DATHTG010000115.1:0-2637 GCA_035463515.1 Candidatus Limnocylindrales bacterium | reverse complement strand
TCGACGATGCGGTGCTGGAACGTGTCACCTGACAGCAGCAGGACGGGCAGCCGGTTGGCGTGGGCGACCGCCGCGGCGGTGACCATGTTCGTGGACCCCGGACCAACCGACGAGGTCGCGATCATGATCCGCCGGCCGCGCATCGCCTTCGCGTACGCCACCGCTGCGAGCGCCATCGACTGCTCGTTCTGGCCGCGCCATGTCGGGAGCTGGTCCTGGACGGGCTCGAGCGCCTCGGCGAGGGAGGTGACGTTGCCGTGCCCGAAGATCCCGAACACGCCGGCGAAGATCGGCACGTCCTGCCCGTCGATCGTGGTCCGCTGTGCCAGCAGCCAGCGGACGATGGCCTGGGCGGTCGTCAGTCGGATCGTGTCCATGGCGTCAGCCTCGCACGTCTCGGAGGTGGGCGCGCATCCCGTCACGCAGGAACGGCTCCAGCGACGTCGTGAAGTAGCGTGCCCCTCGGTCCAGCCACTCCTTGGTCATGTCGACGCTCCCCGCGTAGATGCCGAGGGTCTTGTCGGACCCCACGACCGCGTCGGCCACGCGCTCCATCGCGCGGAGCACGTCGGGGTGCTTGAGGTCTCCGGGGTGACCGAGCGATTGCGAGAGGTCGGTCGGGCCGAGGAAGAGGACGTCGACGTCGTCGACCGCCAGGTAGTCGTCGATCGCATCGACGGCCTCCTGGGTCTCGACCTGGATGACCACGAGCGTCTCGCGGTTCGCCCGCTGGACGTACTCGCCGATCGGCTCGCGGAGGCCCCACTCCGACGCGCGGCTGCCGGCCAGCCCCCGGATGCCACGGGGCGTGTACTTCACGGCACGGACCGCACGCTCAGCGTCGGCGGCGGTGTTCACCCATGGGACGTGGACGCCGTGCGCGCCGGTGTCCAGGAAGCGCAGGATCGTCGGCGCGTCGTTGGTCGTGACGCGGACGAGGGGCGTCGTCCCGCGGGGCTCGATGGCCCGACACAGATCCTCCACTTCCCGTGGCTGGAGCGGCCCATGCTCAGCGTCGAACACGAGGAAGTCCCAGCCCAGCATCCCGACGTATTCGATGAGCTGTGCCTCGGGCGTGCGGACGAAGCAGCCGAAGACCGCGTCTCCGGCCTGCAGCTTGGCCTTGGTCAGGTTCTCGAGCATGCCGCCGCCCTCAGTCGACGCGGAGGGAGGTCACGTCCTCCCAGCGTTCCGAGGACCACGATCGGACCATCGCCGCGGCGACCGACGCGTTGGCGAGTGCGTCTCCGAAGTTCGGGTGGTGCTCGCGGCCCGCGGCCACCGACCGGAGGAACTCGAGGGCCTCGATGAGCTTCATGTCCTCGAACCCGATCGAGTTGCCGCCGCCCGGAACGATGTTGGCCTGGTTGGGGAAGGCATCGCCGGCCAGGACCTCGATGTACCCGTCGGTCGGTTGCTCCTCGGGGAGATAGAGGCGCAGCTGGTTCAGCTTCTCGTGATCCCATGACGCCGCGCCCTTCGATCCGTTGAGCTCGAAGGCCATCGAGCTCTGGGGCCCGAACATCGAGCGATCAGCCTCGAGCGTGCCGCGGACGCCGCTCTCGAACTCGACGAGCGCCCCGACGTAGTCCTCGTTCGTGACGGCGCCCGTGGGATCGCCCGGCTTGCCACGGTCGTAGTGCGTGCCCGTCCCCGGTGTCGGCAGCGGCCGCTCCCTCACGAACGTCTCCTTGGTCGCGACGACGCGCCTGATCGGCCCGCACAGGTACTGCGCCATGTCGATCGTGTGCGACATGATGTCGCTCAGGACCCCGTACCCGGCCTCCTCCTGCAGGAAGCGCCACGACAGGAGCCCGAGCCGGTCGCGGCCGTACATCGAGAAGAACCGCCCGCGGTAGTGGGTCAGGTCGCCGAGCCGCCCCTCCGAGATCAGCTGCCGGGTGTACTGGACGAGCGGGGCCCAGCGGTAGTTGTAGCCGCAGCTCGTGATGACGCCGGCACGTCGGGCTGCGGCCTCGATCGCGGCGGTCGCCTCCGGCGAGATCCCGACGGGCTTCTCACACGCGATGTGCTTGCCTGCCGCGGCCGCGGCCTCCACGAGCTCCTGGTGGAGCGCGTTCGGCGCGGTGATGTCGATGACGTCGATGTCGTCGCGCGCCATCAGCTCACGCCAGTCCGCGGTCCCGCTCTCGAACCCGAAGTTCGACGTGGCGAGCTCGATGCGGGCGGGGACGTTGTCCGCCACGGCGACGAGCCGCGGGCGGATGCCGCTCTCCGGGTAGTAGACCGGGATGTCGCGATAGGCCCGTGAGTGGGCCTGGCCCATCCACCCGAAGCCGATGACGCCGATGCCGATATCGGTCACCTGTGCCCTCCTGCAGTCGTCGCCGCCGCGACACGATCCCAGACCTCCGGGTTGACGAGATAGGCGGGGCGCTCCCCGCGGATGACGGTCAGTGCCCCCTCGATCGCCGCCTCGAGGATCCGCACCTTGCCGTCGGCGGTGGCCGACGCGATGTGCGGCGTGACCACGACGTCGTCGCGCCCCAGGAGCGGATGGTCCACGGGCAGCGGCTCGGGATCCGTCACGTCCAGCCCGGCTCCGGCGAGCCTGCCCCCGTCCAGCGCTGCAAGCAGTGCCTCCTGGTCGACGAGCCCGCCACGCGCCGTGTTGAT
>DATHTG010000114.1:0-6719 GCA_035463515.1 Candidatus Limnocylindrales bacterium | reverse complement strand
GGTCGATCCCTGGCAGGAACCCGGGGCAGTCGACGAAGGTGACGATCGGGATGTTGTAGACGTCGCAGATCCGGATGAAGCGGGCGATCTTGTCGCTCGCGTCGATGTCGAGGACGCCGGCCATGACCGCCGGCTGGCTTGCCACGATCCCAACGGAGAACCCGTCGAGCCGGGCGAAGCCGGTGACCGCGTTCGGCGCGTACGCCGGGTGTAGCTCGAGGAAGCTGTCGCGGTCGAAGACGACCGACAGGATGTCGCGGACGTCGTACGGCTCCGCCTCGTCGTCCGGGATCAGCGTGTTGAGCGCCTCGTCCATCCGGTCGGGCGGGTCGTACGGGGCGAGCTGCGGCGGATCCTCGTTGTTGTTCTGGGGCAGGAAGCCGAGAAGCAGCTTCGTCAGCTCGAGCGCCTCGTGCTCGTCGTCGGCCACGAGATGGGCCACGCCGCTGCGCGACTCGTGGACATCGGGACCACCGAGCTCGTCGATCGAGACGACCTCGCCGGTCACGGCCTGGATCACATCCGGGCCGGTGAGGAACATCGAGCTGGTGCCGCGGGCCATGACGACGAAGTCGGTCAGGGCGGGGGAGTAGACCGCCCCGCCGGCGCACGGGCCGAGGATCACGGAGATCTGCGGGATGACCCCGGACGAGAGCACGTTGCGCACGAACACCTCGCCGTAGGCGGCGAGGCTGGCGACCCCCTCCTGGATCCGGGCTCCACCCGAATCGTTGAGTCCGATGATCGGGACGCCGCTTTCGAGCGCGAGGTCCTGGATGCGGCTGATCTTGTTCGACTGGACCTTGGAGAACGAGCCCCCGAGGACCGTGAAGTCCTGGGCGTAGGCCGCAACCCGGCGGCCGTTGACCTTGCCGAACCCGGCGACGACGCCGTCACCCGGATAGCGCTGGTCGGCCAGCCCGAACTCGGTCTGGTCGTGGGTCGCGAGCGCACCCATCTCCTGGAAGGATCCGTCGTCGAGGAGGAGGGCGAGGCGTTCCCGCGCGGTGAGCTTGCCCCGCGCGTGCTGCGCGTCGATCCGCTCGCGGCCGCCGCCCTCGAGGGCCCGCGCGCGCATGGCGCGCAGGACTTCGAGATGGTCGTTCACGAAGCCGATCGTCGGGCCGCGGCGACGCGCGGGCATGGGCCGGATGGCCCGGTTCCGGCGGCCGATCGATGCGTGGTCGGCTCACGCTCGTGCGGCTCGTGCACGCGGCGATGCCGGCCCCGCATCGATCCCGCACGGGCGAGCACGCGCCGCGGTCACGATCTGCGGTCTGGGCTCCTGGCGGGTGCTCGTTGGTCGCGGACCGATGCCGCGGCCGCATCGGAGCGGTAGTGACGGGCCTCGCGGAACGCTGCCGCATCAGCGCGGCGGCTCGGGGCCTGGTCCGGCCGCGCCCGTGCGACTGTTGCACGCGGCGATGCCGGCACCGCATCGATCTCGAACGGGCGAGCACGCTCCGCCGGCACGATCTGCGATCTGGGCTCGTGGCGCGTGCTCGTTCGTCGCGAACCGATGCCGCGGCCGCATCGCAGCGGCCCGCGCCCCGCGGCCGCATCACAGCGGCCCGCGGCCGCGGCCCCGTCCTACGCCACGGCACCCTGCGTTCGGCGCAGGTACTCGGCGGTGAGCGAGTCCTGTGATTCGAGCAGTGCCGCGGGCGTGCCGGTGAACATGACCCGGCCACCCTTGCTCCCGCCTTCCGGCCCGAGGTCGATGACCCAGTCGGCGTTCCGCACGACGTCGAGGTTGTGCTCGATCACGATGACGGTATTACCGGTGTCCACGAGCCGGTCGAGCAGCCCGAGCAGGTGGCTCGTGTCGGACATGTGGAGCCCGGTCGTCGGCTCGTCGAGGACGTAGACGTTGCCCTTGCGATGGAGTTCGCTGGCGGTCTTGATCCGCTGGCATTCGCCGCCGGACAGCGTGCTCAGCGGCTGGCCGAGCGTCAGGTAATCGAGCCCGACGTCGCTCATCGCCTGAAGCTTGCGCACGATGTCGCGCTGGCTGAACGACTCGAGCGCCTGGGCCACGGTCATCCGGAGGACCTCGCTCACGTCGCGTCCATCGAGCTTGTAGGCGAGGACCTCCTCCTTGAAGCGGTGACCGCCGCAGATCTCGCACGGCGTCTTCACCCCATCGAGGAACGCCAGCTCGGTGTAGATCACGCCCGAGCCCTTGCAGTTCTCGCAGGCGCCCTTCGAGTTGAAGCTGAACAGGCCGGCGTCGACCTTGTTCGCCGCCGCGAACGCCTTCCGGATGTCGTCCATCACGCCTGTGTAGGTCGCGGGGTTGGAGCGCGTCGATGTCCCGACCGCCGACTGGTCGATCACGATCGCCTCCGGATGGTCTGGCAGGAAGACGCCCTCGATGAGCGAGCTCTTGCCGGACCCGGCCACGCCGGTGATGGCCGTGAGGACGCCAGTCGGAATGTCGACGTCGATGCCCCTCAGGTTGTTCGCGCGGGCGTTGCGGACCGGCAGCCAGCCCTCCGGCTCGCGAACCCGGGTCCTGAGCGGCAGCGTCCGATCGAGGAACTGGCCGGTGAGGGTCGCGGAGCCGCGGAGGTCGCTGTAGCCACCCTCGAACACGATTTCGCCGCCGGCCGTGCCGGCGTGCGGCCCGACGTCGACGACGTGATCGGCGACGCGGATGACGTCGGGATCGTGCTCGACGACGATGACCGTGTTGCCCTTGTCGCGGAGCTTGACGAGGAGCTCGGTCAGGCGGTGGACGTCGCGCGGGTGGAGGCCGATGCTCGGCTCGTCGAGGATGTACATCACGTCGACGAGGCTGCTGCCGAGATGCTTGACCATCTTGATCCGCTGCGACTCGCCGCCCGACAGCGTGTCGGTCTCGCGATCGAGGCTCAGGTACTCGAGCCCGATGTCGACCATGTGGCCCAGTCGTTCGATGAGCGTCGCGATCATCGGCGACGCGATCGGTCCGTCCATGAGGCGCAGGATCGGGATCAGGTCGCCCACCTCCATCGCGGCGAGGTCCGCGATCGAGTAGCCGTCGATCCTCGAGCGCAGGGCGGCCTGGCTGAGGCGGGCGCCCTTGCACAGCGGGCACGTTCGCGACCGGAGATAGGGCTCGACCGCCTTCTGCGTCCGCTCCGAGTACGTCTTGATGTCGCGCCGCACGTACGCCCGTTCGATCTTCTCGATGACCCCTAGGTACGACGCGTTCATCGACTTCTCGCCGATTTGCAGCTTGTACTTCCGGTCCTTGCCGTAGAGCAGGAGGTCGCGCTCCTCGGGCGTGAAGTCACGAACCTTCTTGTCGTTGTCGAAGAAGCCGGACGCCATGTACGTGTCCGTCTCCCACGCCGACCAGAACGGCACCTGGACGGCGCCCTCGCTGAGCGACTTGTCGACGTCGACGAAGTCTTCGATCGCGAACCCGAGCTTGCGACCCGTCCCGTTGCAGTCCGGGCACATGCCCTGCGGGTCGTTGAACGAGAACGCGTTCGAGTAGCCGACGTGCGGCTGACCGAGCCGCGAGAAGAGCAGGCGCAGGACCGTGTAGATGTCGGTGATCGTGCCGACCGTCGAGTGGGATCCGCCGCCGAGCCGCTTCTGGTCGACGATCACGGCCATGCTCAGGTTCTCGATCGCGTCGGCTTCCGGCTGCGGGTACTTCGGCAGGAAGCTGCGGATGAAGAGGCTGAAGTTCTCGTAGAGCTGGCGTTGGGCCTCGGTCGCGATCGTGTCGAAGACGATCGAGGACTTCCCGGATCCGGAAACGCCGGTGAAGATCGTGATCTGGCGTTTCGGGATGCGGAGCGAGATGTCCTTGAGATTGTTCTCGCGGCCGCCCCGGATCTCGATGTACTCGGTCATGCGTCGGTCGCCTCGAAGAAGGTGGCCAGGGCCGTTCGGGAGCTCGCCGGCGAGGTGCTTCGCCCAGCCGAGCAGCCGGTCGTCGCGCACGCCGGCGGCATCCGGTCGATGACGCATCGTAGACGAGCGTGTGGGCCAGCGCCTCGGCGCGGGCCGCTACGACCGCTATGCGGCCGCGGCATCGGTTCGCGACGAATGAGCACGAGCCACGCGCTCAGACCGCAGTTCGTGAGCACGGCGCCTGCTCGCTCGTGCGGGATGGATGCGGGGCCGGCATCGCCGCGCGGTGGAGCCGCCCCGGACCCCGGCCGCCCGGCTGTGAGGTGGCCCGATGCTCAGGGCGATGGCGTCCCGCCCCAACCGAGCCAGCGAAGCGGGTGGATCCGGATCGCCTGCGAGTAGATCGACGCGAACTGGTCGATGGTCACGCCGGCTGTCGCGGCCAGCCGCCGGTACTTGGCGGCGAACGCATCTGACGCGGCGACATCGGCTCGAGCTGGCTCGAGCTGCCCGATTCCCTCGACAAGCTCGACGTCGAACCGCTCATCGGGCTGTCCGATCGCGACGGTCACCCGCGGATCCGCCCGGATGTTGGCGACCTTCTGGGCGTGCGGCTTGCTGAAGACGACGAACGATGACCCGTCCCAGACGAACCACACAGGCACGAGGTGCGGCCGCCCGTCGGACCGGACCGAGCCGAGCCACACGACGTCGCTGTGTTCGAGGGCCGCCCGAATCGTCGGACGAGGGGCATCCACCAGTCGTGCCAGCCCGTGATCAGCCGGGCGACACGCCGAGTTGGCGCATGAGCGTCGCATCGTCGCGGAGCGACCAGTGTTCGACGGCCTTGCCGTTCTCGAACCGGAGGATGTGCACGTAGCGGTAGGCCACCTGCCGGTTCGTCGGGGCGATGCCCATCAGGTCGCCTGTGTGGCGCGCGTGGTGGGTCGCGTGGACGGCGACGAGGTCGTCGTCGCCGATGACGTGGTGGATCTCCCAGCGCTGGTCGGAGAAGACTTCGCCGAGCCACAGCATCGTCCGCTTCGCACCCTCGAAGCCCGTCGGTTCGCCGGGCCGCGCACCGTGCGACACCACGTCGGGTGCGATCACCCCGGCCAGTCCCTCGACGTCCCGTGCGGGAAAGATCTCCTCCCAGGTCCGCCGCGCCGTACGCTTGTTGTCCCAGGTCATCGACGCCTTCCTTCGGTAGAACGCACATGAATTGGTGTAAGGTACAATCCATCGAATGAAGGATCGTGTCAAGCCCCGTCGCCGGTATGACTCCACGCGGCGCCAGGCGCAGGCTGCGCAGACCCGCCAGGACATCCTCGGTGCGGCTGGCCGGCTGTTCCGCGAGCGGGGCTACGCAGCGACGCCGATGCCGCTCATCGCAAGCGAAGCCGGCGTCGTGGTCGAGACGATCTATCGCGCCTTCGGCAGCAAGGGCGGCCTCTTCAAGGCGGTCGTCGAGGCTGCGCTCGCCGGCGGTGCAAGCCGCGCGGAGGTTCCGGTCGAGGAGCGCCCGGCGATCCGGGCCGTCATCGAGGAGGCCGATCCGCGCCGCCAGATCGAGCTGTATGCGGCCACGCAGCCGGGCATCCATCGGCGGTCCGGGCCGCTATTGCGTGCTCTCCACGGTTCGATCGATCGCGACCCGGACCTCCGGGCGCTGTGGGAGCAGCTCGAGGCTTGGCGCCTCAGCGGCCAGGGCAGGTTCGTCGGGATGCTGGCGCAGCGAGGCAGCCTTCGGCCCGGTCTCGCGGTCGACGAGGCCGTCGATGTGACCTGGACGCTCTGCTCGCTCGCGGTCCACGACCTCCTCGTGCTCGAGCGCGGCTGGACGGCTGAGCGGTACCAGGCGTGGCTGACCGAGGCCCTGACGCGCGAGCTGCTACCCCGCTGACCAGGCCCGGTGACGACTCTGAGCACCGAGCCAGCGTCAACGGGTCTACCGTCGCGCGGCCGCCAGGTACCCCTCCGTGACCTCGCCCTTGTGGGCCGCGAACGCCCCGAGGACCTCGTCCTTCTCCTTCTCGGGAACCTCGAAGGCGTCCAGGGTGCGGCCGAGTTGCGCCGCCACCTCGTCGAACTCCTCGGGCGAGATCGTCAGGTCGCGATGCGCCTCCTCCAATCCGAGGATCGTGCTACCGGGCTTCGTGGCCGTGAACTGGAAGGGGCCGCCGGCGACGTTACAGACCCAGAGGGTGCGCATGAACTTCAGACCGGGGAGCCTGCCCAGGTTGTTCGTGTGCCACTCGCGCAGGGCCGGGTTGGTCGAGCCCTGGCCGACGATCGGGTTCGCCACCAGCGCATCGCTGAACTGATCGATGACAGCCGCGATCGCAAATGCGCCACCGAGCCTTTCATACAGACTCGAGTCAGGCATGGTTACCTCCTCGTCCTTTGGATCGTCCGGATCCGACGAGCGGCGGTCGTGGTCTCGGCGTCCACAACCGATTCGCCGAACGCCCGCGACCGGTTTGCAGGCGTCCGGTGCGGGCCGCCTCGTCGAGCTCGGCCCAGCCGCCGAGCCGCGTCGATCGTCGGGTACCTGCCCGCGTCAGGCGCTGGCTCAGCGACCTGGAGCGTCGTTGTTGAGCCAGGCCCAGGTGGTTACGGGAAGACCCTTTCCACCGGCCCGAGGATCGGGCCAACCGCCTGACCCCGTCGGGCGCTTCGGCTATGCCGTTCCCAGGCCGCACCAAGCGTGGTCCAGTTGGGGGCGCGTGCCGCCGCCGAGAGCGGAAGGTTCGAGGCGAATGACCTAGACGACTGGTCCCGATGGGCCTTGGTCCCCCGAGGATCCCGCGGTGGACTGGTGCGTGGCTGGCTCACCGTGGCTCGCTGGGATACGGGCATCGCTGGCCCCT
>DATHTG010000113.1:0-9005 GCA_035463515.1 Candidatus Limnocylindrales bacterium | reverse complement strand
GTCGCTCCCGGTCATCGCCGACAGGGGATGGCGACGGCCCTGCTGCGGGACCACGCCGAGCCCGGCTTGACCGCGGTCGTGACCCTCGCGGAACGCGATCCGATCGACCCGCTGCCACGCGAGATGCGGGCGAAGATCGCGCGGCGGCTCCTCGAGGGAGCGGGGTTCGAGATCGGTCCGGTCGAAGACGTCATTCGGTCGATCGACTCAGCCGCCTTCCGCGCCGACCGAAGATCGGCGATCAGGGCAGGGGCGTGATCTTCGAGTCGGAGTAGCCGGCCTGCACGCGCTCGCGGTGCCCGTTGATCGTCACGGTCATCGCGTAGGCGCCGGCGTAGAGCTGGACGTTCGAGACGCTGACGCTCGGGCGGGCCGTGGCATAGGGCACGAGCAGCGTGAGGAAGCGGGCCTTGGTGCCGCTCCGTCGGCTCTCGAGGACTGGCGCCTTCGCCTTCTCGTCGCGCCCGTACGACACCCAGCCCTGGATCGGACTCGTCGCGCCGCTGATGAAACGGGCAGCGGACGGCGCGATGACCTGGACGATCAGCACGTTCGACCGGGACGCTCGGGTCCAGGTCCTGGTCCCGCTGCGGACCGGCGAGCTCCCGTTGCGCAGATGCCAGAGCTGCCGGAACGTCTTCGTGCTCGACGCCGCCATCCGGTCGTCCACGATGGCGTAGCCCAGGCGCTTCGAGAATGTCACGCGCCGCTCCGACGCCACGCCGGCGTACGGCTTGCTCTTGACCGCGAGCTCGAAGACCGTCGACGACTGACGCTTCCACCGGACGTCGGTCCGGGCAGTCCGGTCGAACGACAGTCCATCCACCGTCACGACGTTGTGCGCTCGACGTCCGACGAAGTAGTTGCGGTAGGGGCCCGGGTTGATCGTGTACATGCCCGAGTCGAGGATGACGGGCGCGCCGTAGCCGTACAGCGTGATCGACGAGCCGTCGTCGTGGCCGTGGAAGCGGCGACTCGGCCCGAACCGCATGGTGAGCATCGTCTCGTCGGCATACGGTCGGGTCTCGCCCCAGCCGGTCCGGACGAAGGCGTACCCGGCCCCGTAGACCCGCGATGTCGTTGATGGTTTCGGACCGGATGCCCCCTGCGTGGCCGCGAACTCCGCCCAGGTCCCCGGGATCGCCGCGGCCTTGTTCGCCTCGGTGTCGCCGATCGGGACGTAGCGTCCGTTGGGATACGTCGCGTGCGCGAGGAAGCTGGGCATGAGGTCGATCCGTGAGAACCCCGAGCCGACCGACTGCCCGAGTTCACGAAGGCGTTTGCGGGCGGCGCTATAGCGGTCGTAGTTGTAGAGCTGGTAGAAGACCGACTGCTCGTTGATCACCCCCGAGCTGTCGACGCTCTGCGTCACGAGCTTCGACACCCGGCTCGCTGCGAGGCTTGTCCAGTCGGATCGTCCGAGGAAATGGCCGACCTCGAGCAGCGCGATGTCCTGGTTGAGCGCGTGGTTCCCTTCGGCTCGATAGAAGGACGGACTCGCCAGCGTCTCGCCGTGGATGCGGAGCGTCCGCATCAGCCACGTGTAGTCGGGCAGGATCTCGGCGGCGCAGACATAGACGATGGCGCGCCAAGCGGTCGCGTGATCGTTCCACGACCAGGGCGATGGCGCGCCGACTCTCGGGTTGTCGCGCTGCCAGTCGTAGAGGAGGAACTCGGCCCGGTCCCGGTAGCGGTCGTCGCCGGTCCGCGCCCACGCCGTCGTCAACGCCCAGACGAACCGGAGCGAGTGGTAGTTGAAGAGCCAGTTGACCTGCTTGAGCGGGTTCTCCGTCCACTTCGGGTTCGACGGGAGCGTGACCGTCGGGAAGTTCGCCAGCGTGGACCGATCGTTCAGAAGGTCGTCGGCGACCGCGACGGAGTTCGCGGGGCCGAGGCATTCCGGCCGGATCGTGACTGCCGACACGCGCGTCGGCGCGGCGATCAGTGTCACGAGGACCGACAGCGAGGCGGCGAGCGCCATCACCCGTCGCCGACGAGCGCCCGCGCTCCGTCGGGCGGCGTCGGCGCGCCCCCTCGGCGCTCCGGCGTGCAGCCGTAGCCTTCCCCTCATCGGCTCCCCATGCCCGGACGGTACGTGTGTGATCCATCGAACCCAAGAGGCTCGATGGTCCCTACCGCCGGTGTGACGGTCCGGACCGTGGCGGTGCAACGGCCCGTCGAAGGATAGACCCGTGTGCAACCGGGAATCCCACCGGCTCACGGCGGGTGCCGGGCCACCGACGGGTCACGGAGCACGGCGGGGACGCGGTGGGAAGTCATAGACGCGCAGGAGGCTCGGCGGCGGCGAAGCCTGCACGAGGGGCTCACCGGCGGCCGGGACATGGCCGAGGTCGTACCGTTCCGGGCCGGCCGTCGCGGCAAAGATGCGGACGATCACGCGAGCCGTGGGGTGCGTCGAGCGCTCGGCTTCGGCGAGCGCGCGGGTCCGTTGCGGGTCCGTCTCGGCGGGGACGACGAGGTTGACCGCGACGACACTGTCGTCGTCGGCGACCCAGCGTGCGGTAGCGACTGGCTGCGGCGGCTCCGTGCCCGACGGCGGCGCGCTCCCACACGCCGCCGCCACCATCGACAGCAGCCCGACCGCAGTCAGCCGGATCAGCAAGACTTCGTCAGGCGGAACTCGATGCCCTGGAAATCGCGAGCCGAGCCCGAGCCGATCTTCTTGTCCGACCCGATAAACGGTTCCTGCCAGACCTCGAAGCCGTACTCGTAGAAGACGTTGTAGGCCCGAAGCGTCCAGCAGGCGCCGTTGGGGACGGACGTGCTCGACCGGTACGTGACGCTCTCCGCTCGCTCGACGTTGAAGCCGACGCCCGCGGACACGACCTCGGCGCTGACGCTGACCGACGACGAGAAGCTGTTCTTGACTGTCCGGGTCACGTCGATCCCGATCGTCGTCGGCCCGTTTCCCTGGACCATCGTCACGAATGGCTTCACGGTCCGCAGGTACCGACGGTTCTTCACGTAGATGCAGTCGAACAGGCAGAGGGCCTGGCTCGTGCCCCCTGACGACGTCGGGACAGGCGTCAGCAGGCCCTTGCGGACCAGCTCCGCCCGGCTCACGAACGTGACCACGTCCCGTGTCGCGCCCGCGCCGGTGGCGGTGACGGATGCCGGCTCGGCGGCGACGGATGCCGGCCCGGCGACCCCGGCGATCATGACGACGGCGAGCACCAAGAGAAGACCGAACGTTCGACGCATGCCGACCCACCTATCTGGACGGCGGGCGACCTTGACGCGGGAGACGGCAGGTTAGCCGGACACGCTCGACGGCGGCGTAGAGGAGACTCCACGCCGGCTCATCCCCAGCTCATCGCCCGCTAAACCCGGAAGTGGGTCACGCCCCCGACGAGGTTCGCGTGCCGACCAGCCGATAGCCGAGGCCATACTCCGTCGTCACGAACGACTCACCAGGGGCGATCGCATCGAGCTTCAGGCGGAGGTTGCGAACGGTCATCCGCAGGAGGTGGACGTCGCGCTCGTACCCCGCGCCCCATACCCCATCGAGCATCTGGCGATGGGTCACGAGTTGTCCGGCGCGCTCGACGAGGAAGGCCAGCAGCCGGAACTCGGTGGGCGTGAGCGGCACCTCCTGGCCGCGCAGCCGGGCGCGATGGTCATCGAGGTCGACGATGACGTCGCCATGCTGGAGCCGGCGATGACGCTCCGGCGGGCTGGATCCCGCCCGACGCAGGGCGGCCTCGACGCGGGCCAGGAGTTCAGGGAAGGAGACCGGCTTGGTGACGTAGTCGTCGGCACCGAGCTTCAGACCGCGGATCTTTTCTGCCTCGGACCCACGAGCCGTGACCATCAACACCGGCACGCGGCTGAACTCGCGGAGACGCTCGAGGACCTGCCAGCCATCGAGACCTGGGAGCGCCACGTCGAGCACGACCAGGTCCGGCCGTTCGTCATAGAAGCGCCGGAGCGCATCGGGGCCATCGAGCGCCATCACGGTGCGATAGCCCGCCTGACCGATCCAGAGCTCGAGGAGTGCCGCGAACTCCGGCTCGTCCTCGATGATGAGGACGGTCTCAGCCATCCGGCCGACCCGCCGCGAGCGGCAGCGTGAACCGGACCCGCGTGCCATGGCCGCCGCCCGGGCGATCGCCGACGGCCAGCTCGCCACCGTGCGCCTCGACAAGGCGGCGAGAGATGAACAACCCGAGCCCGGTGCCTGGGATGCGTGACTCGCGGACGTTCCACGCGCGGTGGAATGGCTCGGTCACCAGGGCACGGTCTGGCCCCGGGATGCCGATGCCCTCGTCGTCAACGGTGACGGCCAACCAGCCGCGCTCCACGGAAGCCCCGACGACGACCGGACTCCCGTCGGTCGCGTACTTGAGGGCGTTCCCGACGAGGTTGGCGAGGACCTGGCCCACCCGACCGATGTCGACATCGACTGGCGGCAGGTCGTCGGCCATGTCGGCGACCAACCGATCGGCCTCGCCCGACGCGGCCAGATCGCCCCGCAACCTCGCCAAGAGCGAGGCGAAGGTGGTGGGCCGGCGTTCGAGGATGAGCGGGTCGGCCTGGAGATGCGTCACGTCGAGGACCTGGTCGACGAGCGCCGCCAGCCTGGTCGTCGCTTCGTCGATCCGCTCGACGTAGGCTCGCTGCTGATCAGGCTCGAGCGGCAGGTGCAAGAGGGACTCCGCGTAGCCACGGATCAAGGCGATCGGCGTTCGGAGCTCGTGGCTGACGGTCGCGACAAACCCCTCGCGCAGCTCTTCGAGCGCTCGTACGGCGCTCATGTCGCGCAGGATCGCCGTTGCCCGCGAACTCACGCCGCCAGATGGTCCAGCGGTCAGCGCGTAGCTGCCGGCGACGCGGATCGGTGCTCCTCCGTTGCCGCGCACGGCCGACTCCCGATAGGCGATGGTCGGGTCGCCGACGCGGACCTCCGAGAGTGGGCAATCCGCGCGGGCGTGGCCGCCGGCGATCTCGCAGCCGAGCACATCGGCGCACGGCCGTCCGATCGCGGCCTCTGCGCTCGTCCCGAGAAGTCGTTCGCCGGCCGGATTCAGGCGGACGACCAGCCCGGCCTCGTCGACCTGGAGGATGAGGTCGGTCGCGCCGTCGACGATCGCGCTCAGCTCCTCCCGCTCACGCTCCAGCGCCTCGCGCAGCCGGGCGCCCTGGAAAGCGACCGCGAGTTCATGGCGTGACAGCAGCGCGATGCGGAGTCCGTCTTCATCGATGGCACGTTCGGGTTGCGGCCAGACGGCGAGGACCATGTGGGACGGCTCATCGCTCAGGACCATGACCCGAGCATCGGGCCAAGCGGTCGACCATCTTCGAACGGCTTCGACGTCGTCGAATGTCGCCGGGATCATGGTCGATCTGGCCTCGCCGTCCGTGGCCACCAGGTCGATCGTCCCTCCGTCGGGCGAGCCGATCCACAGGGCGCCATCCGCCGCGCGCGCTAGCCGCAGGAGCTCGGCGAGCACCGCCGCGGCGAGATCGGGCAGCGATCCCCCGGCGGCGATCAGCTGGCTCAGCTGGTACTGGGCGAACAGGGCGTCCGCTTCGCGCTGGGCGTCGTCGAACGTGCGGCGTCGCTCCCGTTCGAGGATATCGATCCGAGCGAGCAGGGCCTCTGGCTCGCGCACGGGCGAATCAGCCATCGGCGATCGCCCGCAGCAGGAACGTGCACGATGCGGCACCAGGATCCAGGTGGCCGACCGACCGATCCCCGAGACGCAGGGCGAGTCCGCGCCGCGCAAGGAGCGGTCGCGTGCTTCGCATCCCCCGCGCGGCGGCGCGCACCGCAGCGGCCGAGGCGGCGCCCGCCGAGAGCCCCTGCGCCAGTCCGTCGGCCATCGCCTCGGCGGCCGGCTGGAGGGCATCGAGGATGGTCTTATCCCCGACGGTGCAGCGACCCCGCCGCGCGAGACCGTCGGCGGCAGCGCTCAGCATCCGGCTGAGGCTTGCCGGGTCGATGGTGGGATCGTCGCCCGCCAACGCTCCGGCCTCGAGGAACGCCGTCCCGTACAAAGGGCCCGAGGCACCACCGACGGCCGACACGAGCCGGTGGCCGACCGCCCGGATCAGCTCACCGGGCGGGGTATCCGGGGGAAGCCCTTCGAGCATCGCTTCGACGGACCGAAACCCGATGACGAGGTTGTCGCCGTGGTCGCCATCGCCCAGGACGGCATCGAGCCTGGTGAGATAGGCGGCGTGGCGCTCGACGACCGCCCGGCAACGGCCGAGGGCAGCGCGAACCGCGGTCGCATCGATGACAGGATCGATGATGATTCGGCCCGCGACTGACGGAGACGTGGACACAGTCGAGCGACGATAGTCGCCCGCTCCGCGCCGGGCAACGGGATCGTCGGTCGTTCGCAACCTGGAGCGCACCCGATCGCCACCTTCTGCGCACCTCTTGCCGTCCTCTTGCTTTCTTCTTGATGCCGCAAGCCGGAGATTCGGCACCGATCAGTACACCGGTCGCAACGATCGGCAACGGGAAGGGAGGCGCGCTTGGTGGGTATCGTCCTTATCTCCCACAGCGGCACGCTCGTCGATGGCCTGCGCGAGATGGTCGCCCAGGTCGCGGGCGACGACGTCGCTGTCGGGACGGCCGGTGGGACCGACGACGGTCGCCTCGGCACGAGTGCCCCGCGGATCGCGGAGGCGATCGGTGCCGTTCTGCGGCAGTCTGACGACGCCGTCGTGCTGCTCGACCTCGGAAGCGCGGCGTTGAGTCTGGACATCGCGCTCGAGGAACTGTCGGAGGACGAGCGGGCCCGCGTCCGGGTCACGGAAGCGCCGCTCGTCGAGGGGGCGATCCTGGCCGCCGTCCAGGCGAGCGTCGGCGCGTCGCTCGACGAGGTCGTCGCCGCCGCCGAGTCGGCGGCGTCGATGGCGAAGCTCCCGCGGACGTGACGATGTCCGAGATCCGTCTTCTCGTCGTCGATCCGTCCGGTCTCCACGCTCGACCGGCCGCCCGGTTCGTGCAGGCGGCGAGCCGCTTCGCGAGCCGCATCGTCCTGCGTCAGGACGGTCGTGAGGCCGACGCCAAGAGCCTCATCGCGCTCCTCGGACTGACGATCCGCCCGCAGTCCGAGATCACCCTGGCGGCCGACGGCCCGGATGCCGAGGCCGCCATCGCCGCCCTGCAGGCCGAGCTCGGCCCGTACGTCAGCCCCGTCGGCTGAAGCGAACCACCACCCCTGAGAGGAGGAATCCCCTGATGTCCCCGACGCTGAGCCAGAAACTAACCGCCGAAGCGATCGGCACGGCGATCCTCGTGTTCATCGGCGCAGGCTCTGTGCCGTTGACCGTCTTCCTGACCGCGGGAGCGGGCGGGACCGGCATCGATGGCACCGCCGGACTCTCGACGATCTCGTTCTCGTTCGCGTTCGCGATCTTCGCGGCCGTCTACTCGATCGGTCACATCAGTGGCTGTCACATCAACCCGGCGATCACGATCTCCCTGCTCGCGACTCGCAAGATCGACTCGCGCACGGCCGGGGCCTACATCGTCGCCCAACTCGTCGGTGCCTTCGCCGGTGCCGGCCTGACCCTGATCATCCTGACCGGCAACGATCCGGCCAGCCTCGGCCTGGGGGCCGTGTCGGTGAACGGCAACGCGGGCCTCGCTGTCGGCTTCGCGGCCGAGGTGATCGGCACCGCCATCCTGGCGTTCACCGTCTTCGGCGCCGCCGTCTCCGGCAAGGCGCCGTCGGGTTTCGCCGGGCTGATCATCGGCTTCATCGTCTACGGGATCATCATCCTGGTCGGCCCGATCACCGGTGCGTCGCTCAACCCCGCGCGCGAGATCGGCCCCGCGTTGCTCGGCCAGGCGATCGGTGCCACGCCGGTCCCCGTCGACCAGCTCATCGTCGTCTACATCTTCGGCTCCACCATCGGCGCCGTGGTCGGGGCGTTCGCCTACGAGTTCATCGGGCGCGAGGCCCAGGTGCCCGCTCCGGCGACCTCGGCCGTCCGCGACGTCGCCGCCGACGCCGCCTGACCAGCCATCTGTTCGACGACCGAAGGAGATACGCATGGCCACGAATGCACCCGCCCGGGTGAAGAAGCTGATCAACGCCGTCGAGGACATCGTCCCCGAGAGCCTTCGCGGGCTCCAGGCGGCGCACCCCGACCTCGTCAAGGTGGACCTCTCACACAACCTGGTGCTCCGCGCCGGTGGTCCACGGCAGGGCAAGGTCGCCCTGATCTCCGGCGGTGGCTCGGGCCACGAGCCGCTCCATGGCGGCTTCGTCGGGCTCGGCATGCTCGACGCGGCCGCCGCCGGCAACGTCTTCACATCGCCTGTCCCGGACCAGATGGAAGCCGCCACTCGCGCCGTCGACGGCGGCGCGGGCGTGCTCCACATCGTCAAGAACTACACCGGCGATGTGCTGAACTTCCAGCTCGCCGCCGAGCTGGTTGCCGGCGAGATCGAGGTCGCGACGGTCGTGACCAACGATGACGTCGCGGTCCAGGACTCGCTGTACACGGCGGGCCGGCGTGGAGTCGGCGTGACGGTCCTCGTCGAGAAGATCGCGGGCGCGCAGGCCGAGGCCGGCGGGTCGCTCGCCGACGTGGCGGCGACCGCCACGAAGGTCAACGACCAGGGCCGTTCCATGGGTCTGGCGCTGACATCGTGCGTCGTGCCGGCCGCAGGCACGCCGACCTTCGATCTGCCCGACGACGAGGTCGAGGTCGGGATCGGCATCCACGGGGAGCCGGGCCGCCGTCGCGAGAAGCTGGCGCCGGTCGACGACATGGCTGAATGGCTCGTCTCGCCGATCGTGTCGGACCTCGGACTCAGCCGGGGCGACAGCGTCCTCGCATTCGTGAACGGCATGGGTGGGACGCCGCTCATCGAGCTGTACGTGGCGTTCGACAGCGTCGCGCGCATCCTCGGTGGCATGGGAGTCTCGATCGGCCGCTCGCTGGTCGGCGACTACATCACGAGCCTCGAGATGGCCGGCTTCTCGGTGACGCTCCTTCGGCTGGACGATGACCTCGTC
>DATHTG010000112.1:0-6731 GCA_035463515.1 Candidatus Limnocylindrales bacterium | reverse complement strand
CTCGAAACGGTTCCCGGGGGTCCTGGCGAACGACAGGATCTCCATCTCCGCTGACCGTGGTCAGGTCCTCGGCCTGCTGGGTGAGAACGGCGCCGGCAAGACGACGCTGATGAACATCCTGTCCGGGCTCTACAAGCCGGACTCCGGCCAGATCCTGATCGACGACAAGGAACGCGTGTTCGCCGACCCCGCGGCGGCGATCGACGCCGGCGTCGGGATGGTCCACCAGCACTTCATGCTCGTGCCCGTCTTCGACGTCGTCGAGGCTGTCGCGCTCGGCGCCGAGACGGTCACGGGTCCGCTCGGGACGTTCGATCGGGCGGCCGCTCGCAAGCGGGTCCTCGAGCTGTCGTCGCAGTACAAGCTCAACGTGAACCCCGACGCGAAGATCGAGAGCCTGCCGGTCGGCGTCCGGCAACGCGTGGAGATCCTCAAGGCGCTCTACCGGAAGAGCGACATCCTCGTGCTCGACGAGCCGAGTGCGGTCCTCACGCCGTACGAGACCGAGGAACTCTTCGAGATCATCAAGTCGCTGAAAGAGACCGGCACCACGATCATCTTCATCACGCACAAGCTGAACGAGGTGCTCGAGGTCGCCGACCAGATCGTCGTCCTGCGACGCGGTCGCGTCGCCGGCACGGCCGACCCGAAGACCACGACTCGGCAGGAACTCGCGAACATGATGGTCGGACGGGACGTCGAACTGATCGTGGCCAAGGGGCCCGCCCAGCCCAAGGATGTCGTCCTGAGCATCCGCGACCTCAGGGTCCGCGATGACCGACTGGAGATGGCGGTCGACGGGGTCGACCTCGACGTCCGCGCGGGCGAGATCGTGGCGATCGCGGGCGTCCAGGGCAACGGCCAGACCGAGCTCGTCGAAGCCATCACGGGCCTGCGCACGATCGACTCCGGCGAGATCACCGTCGGTGGGCGGCATGTCGAGAACGCAAGCCCCCGCGAGGTGTCGGATCTCGGGGTCGCACACATCCCCGAGGACCGCGGCCGCGACGGCCTCATCAATTTCATGTCCATCGCCGAGAACTACATCCTCGACACCTACCACCGCGAGCCATACAGCCGTCGCGGTCTACTGGACCTCAAGGCGGTCGAGGCGGGCGCGTCCCGGGGCGTCAAGGATTTCGACATCCGGACGCCGTCGATCCATACGCTCGCCACCAACCTGTCGGGCGGAAATCAGCAGAAGGTCGTCGTTGCGCGCGAGTTCTCCGTCCCCGTCCAGCTCGTCATCGCCGCCCAGCCGACCCGCGGACTCGACGTCGGTTCGATCGAGTACATCCATCGGCGCCTGATCGAGCAGCGGGACGCCGGAGCGGCCATCCTGATCGTCAGCACGGAGTTGGACGAAGTCCTGGCCGTCGGTGACCGCATCGCCGTCATGTTCGAAGGCCGCATCGTCGGCATCCTCTCCGGTTCGGAGGCGACCTTCGAGAACCTGGGCATGTTGATGGGCGGCGCCTCGTTCGGCGGAGGAGCGGCAGCATGAGTCGGATCAGGCCGATCCTGCAGAAGGCGGTCGTCCCGGTCCTGTCGGTGGTGACCGCGCTCATCCTCGGAGCCGTGGTCATCGTGCTGACCGACCTGGAGCACCTGTCCCAGCTCGGGTCGGACCCAGGCGGCGCGATCACGGGCGCGCTGGGTGGCGTCGTCAACGGCTACGGCGCGATGCTGTCGGGTGCGTTCGGTGATCCGGCGCGCATCGTGAGCGCGATCCAGAGTGGTCAGACCGCCGACATCGCGACAGCCGTCCGCCCGCTGACCGAGACGCTGGTCGCGGCGACACCATTGATCTTCGTCGGTCTCGGGGTCGCGGTCTCGTTCCGCACCGGCATGTTCAACATCGGTGGCGGGGGCCAATTGATCATGGGCGCCCTCGGCGGCACTGCCGCCGCGATCGCCCTCCAGACGTCCGGGTTGCCGTCGATCCTGATCCTGATCGTGGCGGTCATCGCCGGGGCGGCCCTTGGCGGCGCGTGGGGTTTCATCCCGGGATTCCTGAAGGCTCGGACCGGGGCCCACGAGGTCATCACGACGATCATGCTCAACTTCGTCGCCGACCAGATCGTGTTCTTCGCCCTCCTCACCGAGTTCATCCAGCAGCCCGGCAGCGGCCAGCCGATCTCGCGGCCGTTCACCTGGGTCGACGTTCCTCCGATCATCGCGCTTCCGGCGATCCGTCTCGACTGGAGCTTCATCGTCGCGCTCGCCATGGCTGGGGTCGTGTCGCTGCTGCTGTTCCGGACGACGAAGGGCTTCGAGCTTCGGGCGGCGGGCTTCAACCTGACAGCGGCTCGGTATGCGGGGATGAGCGCCGGCGGGTCGATGATCCTGGGCATGACGATCTCCGGAGCGCTCGCCGGGATGGGCGGAGCGTTCCTCGTGCTCGGGGCGGTCGGTCAGCTCACGCTCGACATCGCGGGTGGCATCGGGTTCAACGCGATCGCCCTGGCGCTGCTTGCCGGCCTCCGGCCCAGCGGCGTCATCCTGGCGGCACTCCTCTTCGGGGCGCTGACGACCGGTGGCAAGCTGATGGGCATCCAGTCCGGGATCCCGTTCGATCTGCTGTTCCTGATCATGGCCCTGGTGATCATGTTCGTCGCGGCACCCGGTCTGATCCGGTCCATCTGGAGGATCCGCGTGAGTAAGCCGTTGCCCGAGGTGGCGACGATGTCCCAAGGCTCCGGCCCCGTATGACCGCCGCGACGACAGCCGCGCCGATCACCGGCGAGGGCCTTGCTGCCCGTCGCGCCGTCCGCGACGCTCGTCTCCGGGGCATCGCATTCATCGCCTTGACCCTCTTGGCCGCGTATGCCGCGATGCGATCGCTGGAAACGCCGGCACATTTCTCGTTCTGGATCGATCGTCAGGGTGGTGCGAGCGCCAAGATCGACACGACCGTCGGTGTCCTGTGGTTGATCGCCGCCCTGGCATGCGGGATCGTCGCGATCCAGCAGTTCGCGCGCGGAGCCGCCTTCCGATGGCGTCCGTGGCTCTTCCTCATCGTGGCGCCGATCGTCGTGGCCACCTTCGCCACGTTGCTCAACGGCACGGCCGCCAGCCTGACGAATGTCTTCAGCGGCACGATGGAGCTCGCCGCGCCGATCACGCTCGGTGCGCTGGCAGGCATCCTGTCCGAGCGGAGTGGCATGCTCAACATCGCGCTCGAGGGCAAGATGCTGGTCGGGGCATGCGTCGCCGCCCTGGTCTCCAGTGCGGCCGTCCTCGCGACTGGCAACCCCATCGTCAGCGCGCTACTCGGCGTGGCGGTAGCGATGCTCGCCGCCGGCCTGCTGGGTCTGCTGCTCGCCTGGCTTGGCATCCGCCACAAGGTCGACCAGATCATCGCCGGGACCGTGATCAACATCGGCGCGATCGGCATCACGAACTTCCTGTTCCTGCGCATCCTCGGCCGCAACGTGGAACTCAACACGCCAGCCACGATCGGCCCGTTCCGGATCCCGGTCCTTGCCGATCTGCCGGTCCTCGGCCCGATCATGTTCTCGGCGAAGCCGTACGTCTACGTCGGCTGGATCATGGTCCTCGTCCTGACATACATGCTCTTCCGGACACGCTGGGGTCTTCGGCTCCGGGCATCGGGCGAGAAGCCGGCAGCCGCCGGAACGGTCGGGATCAACGTCATCGCGATCCGCTACCGCGCGTTGTTCCTCGCCGGGCTGATCTCGGGGCTCGCCGGCTCGTACCTGTCCCTGTCGACCGCGGGGAGCTTCCAGATGGAGATGACCGCCGGCAAGGGCTACATCGCGTTGGCCGCGATGATCTTCGGGGCGTGGCATCCCATCGGTGCGCTCGGTGCGGCGCTCGTGTTCGGCTTCGCCGACACGACGCAGTCGCTCCTCTCGATCCTCGGGTCCAGCGGCTCGACCGTGCAGGTGCCGCCGCAGCTCCTCAACAGCGTCCCGTACCTCGTCACGATCATCGTCGTGGCCGGCGTCGTGGGCAGGGTCCGAGGTCCGGCTGCGGCTGGTCAGCCGTACGAACAAGGCTGACGAGGTGAGCGCCGGCTATCCGGACGGGTCGGGTAGGGCCACCACCCTCCCGACCTTCTACGAAGCACACGCGGCTCCCCGCAGCGCGCCCGTGGGCACGCCCGACAAGCCGCTTCCGTTGATCATCGACAGCGATCCGGGGCTCGACGATGCGCTCGCCATCGGCCTGGCCGTCGCGCGCCCGGAGCTGAACGTCCTCGCCGTGACGACCGTCGGCGGCAACGCCGACGTCCGGCATTGCACGGAGAACGCCCTCCGCCTCCTGCACGCCTACGGTCGCGGCGACATCCCAGTCGCCGAGGGCGCGGCGGGGCCGCTCGTCGGCGAGGTGGTCCGGGCCACCGAGGTCCACGGGGAAGGCGGCGTCGGGACGACCGAGTTGCCACCGGCGGAGGCGAAGGCGGTACCCGAGCATGCCGTGGAGCTGATCGCCCGCCTGCTCCGGGAACACCCCGACCCCGTCGCGATCGCGCCTATCGGCCCGCTGACGAACATCGCCCTGGTCCTTCGGCTTCATCCGGAGCTCGCGGACCGCATCGCCCACCTGTCGATCATGGGTGGCTCGATCGGGGAGGGGAATACGACCGTCTCGGCAGAGTTCAACATCTACGCCGATCCCGAGGCCGCCGATGTCGTCTTCCGCTCGGGCGTGCCGATCACGATGATGGGTCTCGACGTCACGCACCAGGCGTTACTGGACCGTGCCTCCGCGGACGCACTGCGCGCCACCGGTACGGCATCGGCCCGCATCGCGGCAGAGCTGACCGACTTCGCCCTCGACCGGAACATGGAGTGGTCGGGACGGACGACGACCGCCATCCACGATGCGGTCGCGGTCGGCCACTTCGCGATCGGTGACCTGGTGGATGTGGCGCCGTACCACGTCGCGGTCGACACGACGGACGGCCCGGCCCGAGGTCGGACGGTGTGTGACGGACTGCCATACCGGCTCCGGCGCGATGGCCGCACCGCGAATGCCGAGGTCGGCATCCGGATCGACCGGGCGCGGTTCGAGTCGGTCCTCCTCGAGGCCTTCGGGTCGCTGCCGTAGCTGGCGTGCGGTACGTCGCGCTCGGCGACTCATACACGATCGGGACCTCTGTCGAGCCCGACGACCGGTTCCCCGATCAGCTTGTGCGTCGCGTCCCCGGGCTCGAGCTGGTGGCGAACCTCGGCGTCAACGGATACACGACGGCCGATCTTATCCGCGACGAGCTGCCGGCACTGAACGGCCTCGCGCCGGACCTCGTCACGCTCCTGATCGGCGTGAACGACGTCGTCCAGGACATCCCGGCGGCGACCTATGAGGCGAACGTCGTCACGATCCTCGACGTCCTCCTCGCCGCGCTCCCGGCGGATCGCGTGATCGTGGTGGCGATCCCGGACTACACGGTGACGCCGGCGGGCGCCGATTACGGTGATCCGACCGCGAAGCATGGCGCGATCGTCGAGGCGAACGCGGTCATGGAACGGCTCGCCAGGCAACGACGGCTCACATTCGTCGACATCTTCGACATCTCCCTCCGCGCCGCGGCTGATCGATCGCTTGTCGCCGACGACGGGTTGCACCCGAGCGGCACGCAGTACGCGCGGTGGGTCGACCGGATCGAGCCGGTCGTCGTGGGACTCCTGGGAGCGGACGCCCCGAGGTAGCGCGGTTTGGTGGTGCGTCCGCGCACCGATCGGCCGAACCGAGCGGTGAGGTCTTGTGCGGACTTGTACCATCTGGATGACTGTGGGGGCCGAAGCATCCCGCTTCGGTGCAGTCCCCTGGGGGAACCGTCGCAGATGTCCGATCGCCGCGTCGGCGCGCGCGCCGCGGCCATCATCGGGGTGTTGATCGCCAGCACCGTGTGGCCGGTCACCGTCCTGGGCAGTGGCACCAGCCCGGAGTCGTCCGATACCCGGTCCGCGACCACGCCCGCCGCGGTCCGGCCAGCCCCCGCCCCGCCGACCGCCACGGTGGCCGCGCCGATCGACTCCGGTGAGTGGGGCCCGCTCCTGGACTGGGGCGTGCAGGCGAAGCACATGGTCACCCTTTCGACCGGCAAGGTCCTCGTCTGGTCCACTGGCGACAACGCTCGCGTCTGGGACCCCACCACAGGGACGTTCACCCTGACGCCTGCGACCTTCGCCGACCTCCACTGTGCAGGACAGACGACGCTTGCCGACGGCAGGGTGATCGTCGTCGGCGGCCAGAACGGCGCGCCGCACGACGGTCACAACATCACCTCCCTGTTCGACCCAGTCAGCCAGACATGGACGCGCGGCGCAGATATGACAGACCTGCGCTGGTATGCGACGAGCACGACGCTCGCCGACGGCAAGGTGCTCGCGATGTCGGGCGATGCGCCGGACGGCACGCGATCGCAGGTCCCCGAGCTCTACGACCCTGCGACGAACACCTGGACCCGGCTCACAGGCGCGGTCCGCGATCAGGCGCTGTACGCGTTCATGTTCGTGCTGCCCAACGGACGGACCTACGAGGCCGGCCCGAAGACGTCGACGGCGACGATCAACCATGCGGGGACGGGCACGTGGACCGCAGGGCCGACCGGCTTGTGGTCGACGAGCGGCTACTCCGAATCGGACGTGATGTACCTACCGGGCAAGATCCTGCGCGCGGGCGGGGGCGACCCGGCGATCAAGCGCGCCGCGGTCGTCGACATGACCGCCGCCTCACCTGCGTGGCGGGAGATCGCGCCG
>DATHTG010000111.1:0-5184 GCA_035463515.1 Candidatus Limnocylindrales bacterium | reverse complement strand
AGGAAGAGGTCGTCCTCGGTCGGACGGATGTCCGTCGCGTTGCCGGCCTCGGTCTGGAGTCGCCACACGAGCCCGGGGTCGGCGTCCGCGAGCGCGTTGATCGGGTCCAGCTGGTTCCGGAAGCCCTCGATCTCCGGTGCGTCGAGCGGCGCGACCATCCGGCCCACGTTGAGCTGCGCGAGGTGCCAGCGATCCTCGGTCATCCCACGAACTCCAGTCGTACGGTCCCCTCGCCCGTCCCGTCAGGCATGTGGACCGTAGCACCGTCGACCGTCACCGTGGCGGGGCGGCCGTCGATGCGGACCGCGTAGTCACCGCCCGGTGGCATCGCCATCGGCCACTCGAATGTCAGCCGGCCGTTGCGTGCGGCGCCTCGCAGTCCGAACGGCCGGCCGAGGAGGCGCCCGGCGGTCGCCAGGTCACCGCGCTCGATCGCCGAGCGGATGTCGCTGCTCCGCACCGCGCGGCCGTCGATCTCGAGCGGGTCGACGACGACGAGGTCGAAGCCCTCCCGTTCGCCCAGGGCGCGAACGGCGTCGGGCGTACCCGCACGCTGATACCCGAACGCGGCATCTGGGGTCATGAGCAGACCGGCGAGGTCCGTTCCGGCACGGATCGTCCCGACGAAGTCGTCGTATGCCGTATGGCGCACGGCGTCGTCGAAGTGTTGGACCACCGTCACAGCGACCCCGGCGTCGCCGAGACGTGCGACCCGCTCGTCCGGGTGAAGCAGCAGCGGCGGCGCCGACCCCGTCAGGACCTCGTCGGGGTGATGGTCGAACGTGATGACGCAGGGATGCGCGTGGCGTGCCAAGGCTTCCCGGACGAGGTGATCGAGGAGATAGACGTGCCCTCGGTGCAGACCGTCGAAGACGCCGATCACCGCGAAGATCGGGCCGTGGGCTGGCTGCAGCGCGGCGACCCCGGTGAGAACGTCCATCAGGCGCCGACCTCGGCCCGCCCGGCGGGTGCCGCGACGAGGACCTTGTCGGGTGCCAGGCGCCCGCCGGACACCGGGACCCCGATCGCGACGAGGTCGCCGCCCGGGCCACGGAGCCGATAGTGGTCGGCATGCGTCGCGATACCCGCGGTCGGCTTCACGTACTGGCCGTGCGCCACCGCGTCGACCTCGGATGTCGTGAGCTCCACCACAGGGAAGTGATCGAGCCCCTCGTCGATCGGCCGGAGCAGCGGGATCAGCCCGGTCGGGGCATCGGCGACCGCTGCGCGAACCTCGTCGAGCGACACGGTGTCGGTCTCCGTGAACCGGCCGGCCGCGGTTCGACGAAGCGCGCCGAGATACGCGGCATTCCCGACAGCCGCCCCGAGATCGCGCGCGAGCGCCCGGATGTACGTGCCAGCCGAGCACGTCACGTCGACGATGGCGATCGGCCGCTCGGGATCCTCGGCATCCCATGACACGAGCGTGAGCGCTTGGATGGTGACCTCGCGCTCCTTGAGCTCCACGGTCTCGCCGGCGCGCGCCATCGCGTAGGCCCGGCGACCTCCGACCTTGATCGCCGAATACGCCGGAGGGCGCTGGGAGATGGTCCCGATGAACCCAGAGAACGCGGCTTCGACGACGTCGCGCGTCGGTGCCGCACCGTCGGCCGGCGTCAGCTCGCCCTCGAGGTCGTCGGTCGACGACGACGCGCCGAAGCAGATGGTGGCCCGGTACGCCTTCCGATCGGCCAGATGGAACTCGACGACACGCGTGGCACGACCCAGGAAGACCGGGAGGACCCCGGACGCGAACGGGTCCAACGTCCCACCGTGCCCGACGCGTCTGGTCGCCGCCAACCGGCGGACGAGCCCGACGATGTCATGCGACGTGGGGCCGATCGGCTTGTCGACCACGAGGATCCCGTCGAGCCCGGGCCCGAGCGACGAGCGCGCCACGTCAGCGCGAGACGGCAGCGGCGGCCTTGCGGGCCTCGGCGAGGACGGCGTCGCGTGCCTGATCCACGGGAAGCTGGACGGTCGCGCCGGCGGCGCGAGCATGCCCTCCCCCACCGAACAGCCCGGTCAGCACGGTCGCATCGACACCGCCTGGCTTGGTCCGAACGCTGATCCGAGTCGTATCGCCGGCCTCCTTGAACAGGATCGCCACCTCGGCGTCCTCGGCCTGCGCCAGCAGGTCGATGATCCCTTCCGAGTGCGCCGGCTGCGTGCCTGTCGCCACGAGATCGGCGTCGCGCAGCGTGGAGACGACCACACGGCCAGCGTCGAACGACGCGAGCCGATCGAGCACGCGACCGAACAGCCGAAGCTGGTTCTCCGGCTTCGACCGGTAGAGGCGTCTCGAGATGTCGGACAGTGGCGCCCCCGCCTCGACCAGCGCCGCGGCGACGGCCAGGGTGCGAGGCGTCGCATTGGGATGGGCGAACGTCGCAGTGTCCATCACGATCCCGGCCATCAGCGCCGTGGCGAGCGCCGTATCGGAGCGTAACGGGATGCCGAGGCACACCGCGAGCAGGGCGACCATCTCGCACGTCGCCGCCGCATCGGGCTCGATCCAGTGGCCCTCGCCGATCGCCGCATTCGACGCATGGTGGTCGATGACGACGCGCGGAAGGCGCTCGAACAGGTCGCGGTGACGCTGACCGACCTCGCCGATACGGTCAGCGGTCGCGCAGTCAGAGAGGACCAGCAGGTCGTATCCGGCATCCGGGTCCGGATCGGTCCGGAAGCGGTCGACACCGTCGATGAAACCGTACAGCCCCGGGACCGGGTCCGTGCACACCGGATCGGCCTTCCCGCCGAACCGTTCGACGATGCGGGCCACACCGAGCGTGGCGCCGACCGTATCGGCGTCCGGGTTCTCGTGACTGACCGCCAGGACACGCTTCGCCCCGCGGATCCGCTCAACGACGACGTCCGGCACGGAGCCGAGGTACGGCGTCAGGTCGACGGTCATCGGCGTCGCGTGCCCGGCCGGCGCGCACCGGCCTGCGGGCCACGGGCTTCGTCATGGGGCCGACGCCTGCGCCGCGGCTTCGGCGGGATCACTGCAGACGGCGGCTCCTCGCTCGTGTCGCCGTCATGGCGCACGCGCGGGACCGGTGTCGGAAGCGTCTCACCGGTCGGCCGCTCGATCGCGGCGTCGGCCCGACCGGACTCCAGCTCGTCCAGGAGCTGCAGCACTCGCGTCCCACGCTCCGCGGTGTCGTCAAGCTCGACGTGCAGATCGGGGATGCGCTTGATCCGGAGCATCCGGCCGAGCTCGTGACGGACGAACGGCATCGCCCGCCCCAGCGCCGCGATCGTCGCGGTCCGCTCCTTGGGTTGACCGATGACACTCACCCACACCTTGGCGTGGCGCAGGTCCGGCGTGGTCTCGACCTTCGTGATCGTGGCGAACCCGATCCGAGGATCCGCCACCTCACGACTGACGATGCTGCCGATCTCCTGCCGGAGCAGCTCGTCGATCCGGTCAGTCCGCTGTGACACCCGACATCACGCCGGCGTCGCGGCGCGACTGACCGTCTGCGTCGAGAAGCACTCGATGATGTCGCCTTCCTCGATGTCGTGGAAGCCGGCGAGACCGATGCCGCACTCGTAGTTCGCCTGCACCTCGCGGACATCGTCACGGAAGCGCCGGAGCGACTCGATCCGGTCGGTCGCGATGACCTTGCCGCCGCGCCAGATCCGAGCACCGCCGCGGATGATCCGGCCGTCCGTCACATAGGAACCGGCGATGACCGTGTTCTTGCCGACGCGGATGACCTGGCGGACCTCCGCGCGACCTTCGACGATCTCGATCTCCTCAGGCTCGAGCAGGCCCTTGAGCGCGGCGTCGATGTCGTCGGTCAGCTTGTAGATGATGTCGTACAAGCGGACGTCGACTCCCTCGTCCTCGGCAGCGCGCCGGGCGGTGTCGGTGATCGACGTGTTGAACCCGACGACGATCGCGTTCGACGCGGTCGCCAGCATGATGTCGTTGTCGGTGATGTCGCCTGCCGCCTCGTGCAGGACGTTGATGCGGACTTCGTCCTGGTCGAGCTGCTCCAACGCGTGGGTGATGGCACCCATCGACCCGGACACATCGGCCTTGAGGATGATCCGCAGCTCCTTCGCCTGACCCGCCTGGATCTGGCGATAGAGGTCCTCGAGCGTCGCCCGACCGCTGCCGTCGCCGCCCTTCGCCGCGACCGTGGCCTTGCGCTGTTCGACGGCGGTCCGCGCGGCCTTGTCGTCGGTGACGACCCGGAGGGTGTCACCGGCCTGCGGCACCTCCGAAAGGCCGAGCACGACGACCGCGCTGGCCGGGCCCGCCTGCTTGACGCGCTTCCCGCGGTCGTTCTCGAGCGCTCGGACGCGGCCGAACGTCTCGCCGACGACGATGATGTCGCCCACCTTGAGCGTGCCGGTCTGGACGAGCGCCGTCGCCACGGCGCCGCGGTTCTTGTCCAGCTCCGCCTCCACGATCGTGCCGATGGCGGGGCGGTCCGGATTCGCGGTGAGCTCCTGGAGATCCGCGACGAGCAGGACCATCTCGATCAGCTCGTCGAGACCCTGGCCGCTCTTGGCGGAGACGGCCACGAGCGGGACCTCGCCGCCGTACTCCTCGATGACGATGCCGGCCTCGGTGAGCTCGGTCTTCACCCTGGTGGGATCCGCATCCGGCTTATCGATCTTGTTGAGCGCGATGATGATCGGCACCTTGGCCGCCTTGGCGTGGCTGATCGCCTCGAGCGTCTGGGGCATCACGCCGTCGTCGGCGGCGACCACGATGATCGCGATATCGGTGACGCGCGCCCCGCGAGCACGCATCGCCGTGAACGCCTCGTGGCCGGGCGTGTCCAGGAAGACGACGCGCTTGCCGTCATGGTCGATCTCGGACGCACCGATGTGCTGGGTGATGCCACCCCGCTCCCCGGCGGCCACCTCCGTCGACCGAAGGGCATCCAACAGGCTCGTCTTGCCGTGGTCGACGTGACCCATCACGGTCACGATCGGCGCGCGCGGCACGAGCTTCTTGGGATCGTCCTCCTCGAAGAGCACCTCCTTGGTGGCTTCGGGTGCGGAACCGTCGGTCTCGCCTTCCGGGCCCGTGCCGTTCGTGGACGCGGCCACGGGCTCGGCGACTTCGTAGCCGAGCTCGGATGCGACCAGCGAGGCGGTGTCGCGGTCGATGAGCTGGTTGATCGTCGCGAAGATGCCGCTCTTGATCAGCTCGCGGAT
>DATHTG010000110.1:0-3393 GCA_035463515.1 Candidatus Limnocylindrales bacterium | reverse complement strand
GGAGTCGGTGTCGGTGTCGGAGGCGGAGTCGGCGTGACGGTCGGGCTCGGCGCTCCCGTCGTCAGGACCAGCTGTGGCGGGTTGGCAGTCTCGCGGCTGCCGTACACCACCGAGTTGGTGCTCGACGAGGTGATCGCGAGCGAATACATGCCGTCGGCGCTGAAGCCGGCGGGCGCGATCGGAACCTCGACCCACGTATTCACGGCGACGGCGCCGATCGTGCCGAGCTGCGCGCCAAGAGACGGCTTGTTGCTCCACGTGATCGCCGTCTCGGACCAATCCCCGGAGATCGCGAAGATCGTCCCGCCGACCGGGCTCGCATCCGTGACGTAGAGACGCAGTCTCGCCTCCGAGGCGGGCGACGGCAGCCCGGCGACCTGGAAACGGAGATACGACCGATACTCGGGACTCGGCGCGCGTACCTGGAGCTTGGCCGATCTGCCCTGGTTCTTGTTCGGAGACGACGAGGTAACGAGCGCATCGGCGGTGCTGGTGAACGACGTCGTCGCGGCACTCGCACCGGGGACGACGCGGGATGACGCGCTCCAGCCGATGAGCGCCAAGACCGTGACGGCGGTCGCGATGAGGCGTATCGGTCGGAACGGCTGGGGCCGCGCTGCTCGGGGCTTCTGCTGGGGCAGAGCCGATTCCCCCTCCTTCCAGCCGCGAGAACCCTACCACGATGGTGAGGATGTGGTGCGTCCGCACACCAACGTCAGGCAGACCGGGAGAACCGGGCCGGGTCGAGCGGACGTGGCGTCGAGATGCTCCGGCCAGTCATCAGGTCAGCGACCAGCCGACCAGACGCCGGACCCGTCGAGATCCCCCACGGACCGTGGCCCGCCGCGATCCATAGTCCGTCGATCCCGGGCACCCGACCGATGAGCGGCCGGCCGTCGAGACTCAGCGGTCGCGCGCAGAGCCGCGGCGGGCCGAGCGCCGCGTCCGCGATGGCCGGCAGGAACCGCGAGCCGCGGCGGATGAGCGACGGCACCGTGGCGACGGGATCGGGCTCACTGGCGAGGAACGTCGAGCCGAGGGAGCTCACGCCGTCGGCCGTCACGAGGCTGAACGCGTGCCCGGCCTCGTCCTCGTCGGCGCCCGGCTCGATCGAGATCTCGGCCTCCTCGAGGACGTGGCTCGGCGGCTCTTCGAGATCCACCGGCACGACGACGCCCCAGCGCCGGACGATCGGGCGCCACCCGCCGGAGGGATCGATGACCATCGGCGTCCACGGGCCCGCAGCGACGAGGACGTCACGCGCTGCCAGCCTCGCGCCGTCGACGACGACGCCTTCGACCCGGCCGTCTACCCGCCACAGGCTCGCCTCGGCGCCGATGCGCATCTGGACGCCGGCACGTTCGGCCCGAGCCCCGTACGCCCTGGTCGCCGCGGCCGGTCCGACCGGATAGCCGATGTCCAGCCGGCAGGCCGCCACACCCGTGGCGAGCGTCGGCTCGACCGAACGCATCTCGTCGGGATCGATGAACCGGGGGCGTAGGCCGGGATGCGACCGCGCGATGCTCTCCGCCAACCGTCGGACGCCGTCGACATCGCGGGTGACGCTCAACAGGCCGGCGGGCTGCGTCGGCAGCGAGAAGCCGTCGAGGCCTCGGTACAACTCGACGGTCTCGACGTGGAGCTCGACGAGGACCGGGTCGAATGGGTGCTGCACCACCCCCGAGTTCCGCCCTGAGGCGCCTGCCGCGATCTCGGTGCGCTCGATCAGCGTGACCCGTCGGCCCGCCTCCGCGAGGTGTGCCGCAGCGGAGACGCCGATGATGCCGCCACCGATGACGATGACGTCCGGCACGCCGCGCTGCTCCACGACTCGATGATGCCAGCCACCTCCGCGGCTCATCGAGCGTGGCCGCGCTATAGTTGCCCTTGCAACGACTCTTACGTGTACCATCCCGAACGATGACCGTCACCGAACGCGCCGACGCGCGCCACATCACCGCACGCGACCGCCGACTCGATCCATGGCGCGCGTTCCTGATCGCGCACGCGCGCATCACGCGGCGCCTCGACGAGGAGCTGCGCGCGGAGCACGATCTGACCCTCGCCGAGTACGACGCCCTCCTCACGATCGCCGACGCACCCGATCGGCGGATCCGGATGCGCCAGCTCGCCGACCAGGTCATCCTCAGCAAGAGCGGCGTGACCCGCCTGATCGATCGACTGGTCCTCGACGGTCTCGTCGAGCGGAAGGCCTGCGCGAGCGACGCCCGCGGCGCCGAAGCCGTGCTCACATCGGACGGTCTCGATCGCCTTCGCCGCGCTTCGCGGACCCATCTGCGCGGCATCGAGGAGCATTTCCTCGGCGCGGTCGACGACGCCGATCTGCCGGCGATCGAGCGGTCGATGCGGGCCGTTGCCGACAACGCCGGCCCGGGCCGCGCCGACGCCACCGACTGACTCCGCGCCGGACCCTCGCGGCCGGCTGTTCGTCGGCACGAGCGGGTTCGCGTATCCCGACTGGAGCCCTCGCTTCTATCCACCGGGACTCAAGGGCGACGGCCTGCTTCGCTACTACGCGTCACGCCTCCCTTCGGTAGAGCTCAACAACACCTTCTACCAGTCGCCATCCGAGTCGAAGGTCGCCATGTGGGTCGATGCGACGCCTGTCGACTTCCGCTTCAGCGTCAAGGCGCAGCGCGGTGGGTCCTGGCGCGCATTCGGGGGATCACCTGACGTCGGCCTTCCCTGGCTGACGGATCCGTACCGGCGGTTCGGGGAGCGGCTGGGCACCGTTCTGTTCCGCGTCCCCGACACTGCGAAGCGTGACGACGACCGACTCGGCGCGTTACTCGAGGCTTGGCCGAGGGATCTGCCCCTGACCGTCGAGTTCCGGGACCCGAGCTGGGCGGCCGACGAGGTCCTGGCCCTGCTCCGTGACGCCGGCGCGGTCCTGTGCGCGACCGAGGGCGAGGACGACGAGCGACCGCCCGATCTTCGCCGGACCGGGCCGTTCCTGTACCTGCGCCTCCGCCGACACGACTACACCGCAGCCGAGCTCGACGCCTGGCGCGATCGCCTGGAGCCGTTCATCGCGGCGGGCGACGACGCGTTCGTGTTCTTCCGCCACGACGAGACTGGCCGGGGGGCGGAGCTCGCGCTCGAGCTCGGTGCGAGGTTCTAGGACGCCTGGCGCGAGTACTCGGCCGGTCCGAACATCACCAACAGCACGAGCCGCTCATCGATGTCGTGGAATCGGTGCTCGACACCCGCGCCGACGAAGACGACCGACCCGGCCCGGACCGGCCGCACCTCCCCACCGACGGTGACCTTGGCCCGTCCAGACATCACGACGTAGAGCTCGTCCTCCGTGTGCGGAGACTGCGGATCGGTGGCCCCCGCCTCGAGCACGTACAGCCCACCGGACAGGTCGGG
>DATHTG010000109.1:0-5743 GCA_035463515.1 Candidatus Limnocylindrales bacterium | reverse complement strand
AGGCGGCACGACGCGGCCCGCCGCGGCACGAGGCGGCATGACGCGGCCCGCCGCGGCACGAGGCGGCCCGCTTGCCGCCGGGACGGTACGCTCCGCGGGTGAAGCTCGGCCTCCAGATCCCGTCGTTCACGTGGCCCGGCGGCCCCGAGGCGATCGCGCCGACGCTCGCCCGGATCGTGGGGACGGCCGACGACATCGGGTTCGACTCGATCTGGGTGATGGACCACTTCTTCCAGATCCGCGGCGTCGGCCGACCCGAGGAACCGATGCTTGAAGGGATGACCGCGCTCGGCTTCATGGCAGCCCACTCGAAGCACGCCCGACTCGGTCTCATGGTCGGCGGCATCCATTACCGAAACGCGGGCCTGTGGGTCAAAGCCACGACGACCCTCGACGTCCTCTCCGGCGGCCGGGCGTGGCTCGGCATCGGGGCCGCCTGGAACCAGGAGGAGTCCCGGGCCCTCGGCTTCCCGTTCCCGCCGCTCGGCGAGCGTTTCGAGATGCTCGAGGAGACGCTGATCATCGCCCACCAGATGTGGCAGGGCGAGCGAGGTTCGGAGGGATCCGTCGAGGGCCGGCACTTCCGGGCCGGTCGACTCATGAACTCCCCGCAATCGATCTCGCGGCCGCGGCCACCGATCATGGTCGGTGGCGGGGGCGAGAAGAAGACGCTCCGGCTGGTCGCCCAGTACGCGGATGCGTGCAACGTGTTCGGGTCGCCCGAGGGCATCGCCCGCAAGTACGCGATCCTCGACGAACACTGCGCGGCGGTCGGCCGCGACCCGCGCGAGATCGAACGATCGACGCTGCAGAACGTCCGGCTCGGTCCGTCGAGCCACGCACGCACGGAGTCGCCCCAGCAGATCGTCGATCGATTCGGGGAGCTGTGGGACGCCGGTGCCGAGCACATCATCTTCGAGCTGAAGGACGTCCACGAGCTGGAGTACATGGACACGTTGGGCCGCGACGTGCTCCCCGCCCTGCATGCCATCGGTTGACCTGCGTTGACGTATCGTGTCCGCGACGAGAAGGCAGATCTCGCCACCGGGACGGCGAGTGGCGATACCCCCAGGGGGTATCGGTGATGAAGGTGTAGCATAGACCGATGACAGACACGCCCAACCCGTTCGGTGGGTTCTCGATCGCGATGATCGACTCCCCGACGGATGCCGCTCCGGTCGCCGGCCCGGGCGGACCGTCGACGGCGGAGAGCGGCGAAGGACGGGTCGATTCCAAGCTCGTGATCGTCGGCTCCGGACCGGCCGGGCTGACCGCTGCGATCTACGCGGCCCGCGCCAACCTCGAGCCGATCGTGATCGCCGGTTCGGCTCCCGGCGGTCAGCTGATGCTCACCAGCGACGTCGAGAACTATCCGGGCTTCCCCGATGGCATCCAGGGGCCCGAGTTGATGGCGGCGTTCCGCGCCCAGGCAGAGCGGTTCGGGGCGAAGCTCGTCGACGTCGATATCGATCGCGTCGACTTCTCCGAGCGTCCGTTCCGGATCTGGGCACGCGGCACCGAGTACCGCGGCCAGGCGGTGGTCGTCGCGACCGGCGCGTCGGCGCTGTGGCTCGGCCTCGAGAGTGAGACCCGCCTGCGCGGCCGAGGCGTGTCAGCCTGCGCGACCTGTGATGGCTTCTTCTTCAAGGACCGCGAGATCGCCGTCGTCGGCGGTGGCGACACGGCCTTCGAGGAAGCGACGTACCTGACTCGCTTCGCGACGAGGGTGCACCTGCTCCATCGGCGCGATACGTTCCGGGCCAGCAAGATCATGGTCGACCGGGCCCTCGCCCACCCCAAGATCGAGGTCCATCCGAACGTCACGGTCGAGGAGGTCGTCGGTGCCGAGAAGGTCCGTGCCGTTCGACTGAAGGACAACCAGACCGGCGAGCTGAGCGACCTCGACGTCGAGGGCCTGTTCATCGCGATCGGCTACGAGCCGAATACGGCCGCGTTCCGCGACTGGCTCGAGGTCGACGAGAAGGGCTACCTCGTCGTCCGGGACGAGACGCGCTCCAAGATCGACGGCGTGTTCATCGCCGGCGACGTCCATGACCATCGATACCGGCAGGCCGTTACCGCGGCCGCCGACGGTTGCAAGGCCGCGATCGACGCCGAGCGCTGGCTCGAGGCGCAGGGGATCACCGAAGCCGCGACCGCGACGGCCTGGTAGCCCCGATGGGCTTCTCGCGCGGTGGCGGCATGCGAGCCGCGACCGGTGGCATCGGCCGGGGGGGCCGAGGGACCGGTGGCGGCCGTGGGATCTTCAGTGGCGGCCCCGCCGACGATTTCGTCCCGGTCCCCAAGGAGCGGCGAGGACTGACGCTGCGCAGGATCCTGCGCTTCTTCAACCCATACCGGCCGCAGATCGCCGTCGTCCTCGGCGCGATCCTGCTCACGAGCTTCATCGGGCTCATCAACCCGTACCTGCTGAAGCTCCTCATCGACGAGGCGATCCCCAGGCGCGACTTCGGGCTCCTGAACCTGTTCGTCGGGCTGATGATCGCGCTGCCCATCGTGTCGGGGCTCATCGGCGTCGGACAGTCGTACCTCAACAACCTGATCGGCCAGCGGGTCATGCAGGACCTGCGGTCGGCCCTCTACGCGCACCTCCAGGCGATGCCGCTGCGGTTCTTCACGGAGACCCGCACCGGCGAGATCCAGAGCCGGCTCGCCAACGACGTCGGTGGCGTGCAGTCGGTGGTGACGGACACGGCGAGCTCGGTCACGTCGAACGTGGCCATCGCGATCAGCACGGTCATCGCGATGCTCTTCATCGATTGGCGGCTGACGGTCCTGTCCCTCGGCCTGACGCCCTTCTTCATGTACCTGACGTACCGCGTCGGGAAGGTCCGCCGCGAGGTGTCGACCGAGACCCAGAAGTCGCTCGCCGAGATGTCCGCCCTCACCGAGGAGACGCTGTCGGTCAGCGGCATCCTCCTGTCGAAGACGTTCGGTCAGCAGCAGAGCTCGATCAACAAGTTCCGCGGGTTGAATGCGCGATTGGCCGCGCTCCAGCTCCGCCAGGCGATGGTCGGCCGCTGGTTCTTCATGATCATCGGCACGATCTTCAGCATCACGCCGGCGTTCGTGTACTGGCTCGCTGGCTGGCTGGCGATCCAGAACGACCCGACCGCGCCGACCATCGGCGACATCGTCGCGTTCACGACGCTCCAGTCGCGGTTGTTCTTCCCGATGGGCCAGCTACTCAATATCCAGGTCGAGATCCAGGGTGCACTCGCGCTGTTCGATCGGATCTTCGAGTACCTCGAGATGGATCCCGAGATCATCGACGCGCCCGATGCCGTGGAGCTGTCTCCGGACGTCGTGCGAGGCAAGGTCGCGTTCCACGACGTGTCGTTCCGGTATCCGACGTCGGCCGTTCCCTCGGAGCGCGCATTCGCCGCGATCGCCGACGAGGAGGTCGAGGTCGCGGCGGCAGCGGCGCCGGTCGATACCGCAGCGGTGGAGACGCTCGTGGACGGGGAGGTGCCCGCCATCGAGATGCTGCCGACATTCGCGCTCGAGGACATCGACTTCGAGGCAGAGCCTGGTGAGCTCGTCGCGCTGGTCGGGCCGTCCGGTTCGGGCAAGACGACGACGACCTACCTGATCCCGCGGCTGTACGACGTCGACTCCGGCGCGGTCGAGATCGATGGCATCGATGTCCGCCGAATCAAGCTCGCCTCGCTCGGTCGGATCGTGGGCGTCGTCACGCAGGAGACGTACCTGTTCCATGCCTCGGTCCGCGACAACCTGCTCTACGCCCGACCCGAGGCGACCGAGGAGGAGCTGATCACGGCGACCCGTGCCGCGGCGATGCACGACCGGATCATGGAGCTCCCGGAGGGGTACGACACGGTCGTCGGCGAGCGCGGCTACAAGCTGTCGGGCGGCGAGAAGCAGCGCATCGCCATCGCCCGGGTCCTGCTCAAGGATCCGCGGATCCTGATCCTGGACGAGGCGACGTCCGCGCTCGACACGGTCTCGGAACGACTCATCCAGGCTGCGTTCGAGCGGTTGATGGAGGGTCGGACGACCATCGCCATCGCCCACCGGCTCTCGACGATCCTCCGGGCCGACCGGATCCTCGTCTACGAGCGTGGGCGGATCGTCGAACGCGGCACGCACGCCGAATTGCTGGCGCACGGCGGGCTGTACGCGCGGCTGTACCGGGAGCAGTTCCTGACCGAGGCACGCGAGGCGGCGGACACCGAGCTCGGCGTCGCCGGCTGACCCGTGCCGACCCACAAGGCCGTCCGTCTCGAGCATCGCGGGGGGATGGCGTTCCACGCCGAGCCGTCATCGGGTCACCCGATGGACTTCGACGACCGCGAATCGAACACCGGCGCCAGCCCGGTCGAGACCGTGTTGTCGGCGCTGGGATCGTGCTCCGGGATGGACGTCGCCGCGATCCTCGCCAAGAAGCGCCAGGACGTGACGGGCTACTGGGTGGAGATCACCGGCTCGCAGCGCGACGAGTATCCGCAGGTGTACACCGAGGTCGTGATGACCCACGAGGTGTCGGGCCGGAACCTGTCCGAGGCGGCGATCCGGCGGGCGATCGAGCTATCGGCGCTGAAGTACTGCCCCGTCAACGCGATGCTCTCGGCCGGCGCGACGACGGTCCATCACCGCTACCGGATCCGGTCGGAGGGCGACATCAGCTACGCGACGGAGGGCGAGGTCCTGTCGACGGGGCCATATCGCCGTCCGGACGTGCTGGCGTAGGGCGACTTCGGACGCGTCCCGACGCGGCCAGATAGGCGGTGGCCGTGGCCGCGACTATCAAGAGCACGCGCGGGTCGTTCGGCGCACGCGGCACCGGTTCCTTCATCGAGGTCGCGGTATCCGGCAAGCCAGCGTCCCGAAGCACAGCGCGCGCGACCGAGGTCCCGATCGGGAAGAAGATGTCGGCGGAGCCATCGAGGGAGTCGGGATGGCGAACGTCGCGAACGACGTACCCCCACCGGCCCTCGGCGATGGGGTCGCACACGAACGGTGGAATGACGTTGCCCAGCGTGCGATGCGCCGGGCCACGCACGACGATGTCGACGGCCATCGTGATCTCTGCGGATCCGGTGGGCGCCCGCGCGACGTGGATGATCCGCCCCGCGTAGATCGACCCTTGGGACAAGCGCACCGCTTCCGCGAACTCGATCGATGGCCCCGTGCACGCCCGGACGTCTGCTGGCGCGGAGGCGTTCGCCGCGAACGAAGCGGCGACGAGGAGCAACGCTCCAGCGAGGACTCGCATGGCTTCCGCCTCCTCCCACGCTGATCACCGGTCTGCGCTTTGGACGCAGGGGCGCTCGCATCTGCGCCGCGGGGTGTCGGCCCCGACACCAGTCCGGCGTCATCCCCCTGGAGGCTGACGCCTGATGTCCTTCGGCTTGGACCACCTCGTCCGGCGGTGGCGTAGTGACGCTGTCCATCGTCGACGGTGCGCCGTCCTGCGCCAGACGTAGCTACCGTCGCCGGATCGTGGGTTTCGCTGGATGATCGGTCGACGTGCTGCGTCCCGGGCAGGGATCGATGCCGGATCGGGTTGATCGCTGTGGCTGACGCAGACATGCGCGACCCGGGCGACGGTCCAGACGTCTGACGCAGTTGCTCACGCGCATCCTGCATCAGACCGTTGGATACGACCCTCTCACGATGGGCAAGCGGCGTCATCCCCGTCCGCCATGACGCCATGCTCGTCGGGGGCAGTCCCTTCATGGCATCTGCGGAAAGCACATCG